>JAGXTN010000061.1 GCA_018333455.1 Dethiobacter sp.
AGGTTAGAGGTTGGAGGTTAGAGGTTGGAGGTTAGAGGTTGGAGGTTAGAGGTTGGAGGTTAGATGTCTAACCACTCGCCCACATCTCGCTCAAGCTCTCAACAAAAAGCATCAGGTAAGGACAATAGCACCTTTTGCCTTCAATAACCCCTCCCAGATATTATTGACTTTCACAGAATGCGAGACCGAGCGTTAAGTGTCAGCAGCGTTTAACGAACGGGAATTCGCAGCGTTAAGACATGCCAATGGTTCACATGCAGTAAGCCCAGAGGTTTTGGCATGTTAGCGAGAATGACAGTTCGTAGCTGCGAAAACGTGCGAGCGTAGCAGTTGAGAAAGGCTACATTGCCCGGAATACTTCGCTGTCACATCCCCTCTGCGCTCTGCCTGCTATCCTCACTATGCCCTCTCCCATTGCTAGAGGTCGGAGGTCAGATGTCGACTCGTTGATTTACACTTTCCCCATTTTTCTTTACTTGACAGAAAAGCATCCAGATTAAACTGAATGCTTTTTTTATGTTATAGTTTCACAGTGGGGATACTATGCTTGAAGGGAAAGGAGCGCAGATGTTTGATAAAGAGAAAGGGTGTTAAAATAGCCGTTATCGGTGCGGGGCTGGTAGGTTCTTCTGCCGCCTTTGCCATTATGGTCAGCGGTTTATCGAGTGACTTGGTGCTAGTCGATGTCAGAAACGAGAGGGCCGAAGGAGAAGCCATGGATCTGGGAGATGCCGCGGCTTTCATCAAGCCGACGAATGTTTTTGCCGGCAGTTTGTCCGATTGCCGTGATGCTGATCTGGTCATTTTTACTGCCGGGGCCAACCAGAAGCCCGGAGAGAATCGTTTATCGCTGTTGTCAGACAATATCCTGATTCTAAAGGAAACATTACCAACATTGCTGCGGTACTGCCCGGAGGCCGTTTACCTGATGGTAACCAATCCCGTGGATGTCTTAACTTACGCGGCCTTAAAAATCTCGGGACTGCCGGCAAACCAGCTGTTTGGTTCCGGAACGGTGCTTGACACCTCCAGGTTCAAAGCGGAATTAGCTCAATACTGTGGAGTGGATCCGCGCAATATCCATGCCTACATCGTCGGTGAGCACGGAGATTCTGAGGTGCCCCTGTGGAGCTCAGCCAACGTAGCCGGAATGAGCCTAGATGATTTTTGTGCGCTGAAAGGCATTAAGCCGGCGGACCGGCAAGACATTGCCAGGCGGGTACGCATGGCGGCGGATGAAATTATCCGGCGAAAGGGCGCCACTTACTATGCTATCGCTCTGGCAGTCAAGCGAATATGTGAGGCTGTTTTGAGAGACGAAAACTCCATTCTGACAGTGTCCGGGATGGTAAACGGTATTTCGGAATGCTGCCTGAGTCTTCCCTGTGTGGTGAATGGTTCTGGCAGGGAAAGAGAGTTGGCTGTTCCAATGTCTGCGGACGAGGAGGAGGCTTTGCGCAATTCCGCTCAGGTGCTGCGGCTGGCAACCAAAAACGCCGGTTTTTAGGAGCCTGGCGGCGCTAACTATTTTAGCTGAAAAATTTACTTAATCGAGATTGCCCATCATGAAGCTAAAGAGTGACGGAAGAAGAATTAGCAGACATTTTAAAGAGCTGTATTGCCTTGAAATTGTTGTTCGGGCGGAAAAAAAGTGGGATATAACTGAGCTCCGGCTTTTGCCATGTTTTTTATGTTTTTGCTTTTCCCGAATCTTTTTCAGCCTGATACTTGCCGGCATTTTGTGCAAAAAGGTCGGCTGGGCTGCTGCCTGTGAGAAAGTGTCTGAAAAAAGCCTTTACAAAGTTTGTGCTAGGATTTTTCAGCAGATGCATCGGGCTGGCCTCCTGGTCGATCACTCCCTGTTCCAAGACCAGAAGCCGATCCACATAAAAAGGGATGCCCTCCGCATCATGGGTTACAAAGAGAGTGGTCACTCCAGTCTTTTTTATTACCTGCTCAAGTTCGTCCATCAATAGCACTTTTGTGGGAGCATCCAGGGAAGTAAAGGGCTCATCTAGAAACAGCACCTCCGGCTCAACGGCAAAAGCCCGGGCCAGGCTTACTCTCTGGGCTTCCCCTCCGGATAAATCCCTAATATGCCGGCTTGCCAGATGAATAATGCCGAAACGCTCCAGCCAGTGTTTGGTTTTCACCTTGATTTCCGAGGAAGAATACCCGCGAAGATGAAGGCCGACTGCCACATTATAATAAACTGAGCCACCCAATAAATAACTATCCTGAAATACTGTTGCCATTCGACGCCTGGCCGCAAGCAGGCTTTTTCCCGTCCGGCAGGATTGTCCTTGAAAGAGGACCTCCCCCTTTGTTGGCTTAATCAGGTAAGACAAGGCTTGCAAAAGAGTGCTCTTGCCTGCACCGTTTGGCCCGATGATAGCTATAACTTCGCCTGATTGGACGGCCAGATGAGAAATGTCCAGGATGGTGCGATTACCTCTGTTAACTTGCAGTTCTTTGGCCAGTAGGATCTGTTCCATTACCTGCCACCGCCCCGCTGTTGGATTTTGGTTAAGGACATGGTGATAGCAAAAGCTAAAGCCAAGAGGATAATGCTTAGGGCAATTGCCATGGCGAAGTGGCCTCTTGAAACCTCCATAACAACAGCGGTGGTAAGAACTCTGGTATGTCCCCTGATATTTCCTCCAACCATCATGGACGCGCCAACCTCAGACACCACACCGCCAAATCCGGCAATAACTGCGGCCAGTAAGGACAGCCTTGCTTCCCGTATCAATAACCAGCAGAGCTGTCGCCGGGAAGCGCCTATGGCCAAGATCTGCAAGGTTAGTTTTGGATTCAGCTGCTGTACCCCAGCCATTGTAAATCCCGTCACTAAAGGAAGGGCAATTAAAGACTGGGCGATGATCATGGCAGTCGGGGTGTACATCAGGTTAAAAAAGCCTAGCGGGCCGTATCGCCACATTAAGATACTTACAAACAGCCCCACGACAGTGGGCGGTATGCCCATCCCGGTGTTAATGATGCCGACAGCCACATTTCTGAAACGAAAGCGCTGCAGAGCCATGAAAACGCCAAGAGGGACACCGATGATTACGCTGATTAAAGTGGCAGTCCCAGAAACTCGCAATGTTAAAAATGCAATTCTAATCATTTCCGGGTCACCGGCAAACAAGAGTTTAACAGCCTGCCTCAGACCTTCCCAGATTAGTTCCATAATCCTTCTCCTCGTATAATGTGGAGGACTGAAACCTCAAGGTAAAAAGAAAGGCGATTTTCAGTAAAAAAAGCGGAAAATCACCTTTCCTATTTTGTTTCCAGCCCATATTTAAATTCTCTGTCTGTTATTCCCTTCCTGCAGGGGAATTAGGGAAAAATAAGGGAGCGCCGAACTCATCTACCCCAAATTCCCTGATAATTGACTGCCCCTCATCGGAAGTCAGCCATTCAATGAATTTGCTGACTTCCTCATGTTTCACATCCGGAAATCTTTGCGGATTAACTGGGATCACTGTAAAGAAATTAAGAAGGATTTCATCGCTTTCAACAAGAACCTCCGCAACTATCTCATTTTTTAGTCTCAGGTATGTTGCTCTGTCAATGATGGTATATGCCTGCAGTTCATCGGCATATTTCAGTGTTGCCGTGTTGCCCTCCGCCCCTCTCTCAAAGACACGATACCAGTCACCTTCCGGCTTCAGTCCCGCCTTTTCCCAGATCTCCGTCTCCTTGACATGAGTTCCTGACCTGTCACCCCTGCTGACAAACAAAGCATTAGCTTCGGCAATTTTCCGAAAAGCCTCGGCGGCGCTTTTTTCTCCTCTTATCATGGCCGGGTCGGAAGACGGCCCCATGATAACAAAGTCATTGTACATCAGGTCGTAACGCCGGGTGCCATAGCCCTCGACTACAAATTCTTCCTCCAGTGCCTTGGCATGAAGCATAACCAGATCAACTGCGCCGCTTTGGGCAATTCTTATTGCCTCTCCTGTTCCCGCGCCGACGTGCCTTACCCTGATACCTGTTTCCTTTTCAAACTCATCTCCCAGGAGAGCAACTATACCTGCTTCTATGGGACCAATGGTGCATGCCATAACAATTTGTACCGGATCTTCTCCGGCAGTTTCTTCGGGTTCGGCCTGACGGGCGCCGCACCCGGACAATGCCAGCCCAAGAATAATCAAGGTAACGATAATCAAAAAGGAATAAGTATTTTTGTTCATAGTAAATATGCCTCCGTTTCAGACCCGTATAATTTTAATCGTGTTTGCCGGCTAAGGCATCTGCTTTAGGTATAACGCGACAATCCGGGGTTATTTGCCTAATTCCTCCACATTTTTCCCGGCTGCGGGGAAAAAGAGCGGCTGACCGAATCTGTCTACGCCAAAGTCGCTGATTACCGCCTGGGCCTCCGGTGAAAGCATAAAGTCAGTGAATGCCTGAGATCCCGCAGCATTAACTTTAGTAAATATTTCCGGGTTGACTTGCATCACATGATAGATGTTCAAAAGAGTCGCTTCCCCTTCAACAAGTATGTCCAGGGATAGCTGTTCTTTTCGTGACAGGAAAGTGCCACGGTCGGTAATTGTATAGCCTTGCTTTTCGGTGGCAATATTTAATGTATCGCCCATGCCGGATCCTGTTTCAATATACCAATTGCCCGCAGGCTCAATATTGGCCTGCTTCCAGATAACCATTTCTTTGATATGTGTACCAGAATTATCGCCCCTGGATACAAACAAGCTTTCTTTTGCCGAGATAGCCGCAAAGGCTTCAGCTGCTGCTGCCATCCCTCTAATTCCCGCAGGATCTTCGGCAGAACCGACTATGACAAAATCGTTGAACATGATCAGATCGCGAGTAATGGCATGGCCTGATTCCAGTAAAAGTTTTTCTCTGGCGGGGGCGTGAACCAGAAGCACGTCGGCCTCTCCTCTTTCACCTAAGGCAAGGGCCGCCCCTGACCCCACAGCTATTGTTTTTACTATATAACCTGTTTTTTCTTCAAACATAGGAATCAGTGTGTCCAGCAGGCCGCTGTCCTGGGTGCTGGTGGTGGTGGCCAGTATAATCTCCTTTGCTGCTGTGGGAACCGTGGGGGTTGGTTCAGGTTGATCTGCCCGTGGCGAAGCGCAGCCTGTTGTGATCATTGCCAAAGCCAACAACAGCAATACTGCTAATAAAAACATTTTTTTCCGCATACTCGTACTCCTCCTACTAGTTCTCTGGTTATGCTCAAAAATGCATAACGCCAATAGGTATTCGACCTGATTTATAAAATTCCTTTTTTGGCAGCGTTATATTATCCGAATTATTCGCTCCCTGTAAATCTTTAACATTTAAACATTTGAAAATGCTTGAAAGCCCTGTATTTGCAATGGCCTGAAAAAGCCACCATTTTATACAGCGGTGGCTTTTTCAGCGCATATATATTCAGTGAGTTAGAAAGAATTCTTTGTTCGCAAGCCCTAATTGAGAGAAGAATTGTCTAAGTTCTGAAGATTCAAAAAAATGGCTTGCCATTTTGCAAAAAGGAGTGCTATAATAGGTATGAGTCAAAAGTCCTTTTGGCTGTCTGTCCTTATACTTATTTTAAAAATTGAAGGAGTGGGAAGATGTCAGAGAAGGTAGTAAATAATGGCAATGTTTTTGTACCGCCTCAGGGATTCGTGGAAAAGGCGCATATTAAAAGCATGGAAGAATACGAGGCTATGCATAGCCGCTCTTTAAATGATCCCGATGGCTTTTGGTCGGAGATGGCCAGCCAGCTTGACTGGTTTAAGCCGTGGGAAAAAGTTGTGGAGTATGATTTTGTTAACGCCAATATTGCTTGGTTTATTG
Organism: Dethiobacter sp.; assembly: GCA_018333455.1. Classification (GTDB taxonomy): domain Bacteria; phylum Bacillota; class Dethiobacteria; order Dethiobacterales; family Dethiobacteraceae; genus GPS1B09. The sequence goes on from JAGXTN010000061.1 coordinate 5,818, forward strand.
GCGGAAAGTTGAATGTTTCCTATAACTGCCTTGACCGGCACTTGAGCGGCTGGCGCAAGAATAAAGCGGCGATTATCTGGGAAGGAGACAAGCCGGGGGAGAGCAGGACTTATACCTACCATGAACTGCATCGCGAGGTAAACCGATTTGCTAATGTCTTGCTGAAAAAAGGCGTGCAGAAGGGCGACCGGGTAGCTATTTATATGCCCATGATTCCCCAACTGGCGATGGCCATGCTGGCTTGCACCAGAATCGGTGCTATTCACAGTATCGTCTTTGGCGGGTTTAGTGCCGATTCATTAAAAGACAGGATTAATGACAGCACATGCAAGCTTCTGATTACGGCTGATGCCGGAATGCGCGGCGGTAAAATAGTAAAGCTGAAAGAGACCACAGATGAGGCGCTGCAAGCTTGCCCTTCAATTGAAAGCGTAATAGTTTACCGCCGTGCCGGCAATGAAGTGACGATGGTTGAAGGCCGTGACACTTGGTGGGACGACGAAATGGCGGCTGCTGATATTAAAAACTTTTGTGAGCCGGCTCAGATGGACTCAGAAGATCCCCTCTTTATTCTTTATACCAGCGGCAGCACCGGTAAACCAAAAGGGGTTTTGCATACCACAGGCGGTTACTTAACCCAAGCTAATACTACGGTAAAATATATTTTTGATCTCAAAGAAGAAGATACCTATTGGTGCACTGCTGATATCGGCTGGGTCACAGGCCATAGCTATATTGTTTATGGGCCTCTTTCTCTTGGCGCCACTACACTGATGTTTGAGGGAATTCCCAATTATCCCAATCCGGATCGTTTCTGGGATGTGGTGGAAAAATATCAGGTTAATATTTTCTATACCGCCCCCACAGCTATTCGTGCGATGATGCGTGACGGGGAAGAATGGCCTAACCGCCATGATTTAAGTAGTTTGCGCCTGCTAGGTTCTGTGGGTGAGCCCATTAACCCGGAAGCTTGGATGTGGTACCATCGCGTAGTCGGTAAGGAGCGCTGCCCCATTGTGGATACTTGGTGGCAGACGGAGACCGGCGGCATTCTGATTACTCCCCTTCCCGGTGCTATTCCCACTAAGCCAGGGGCTGCTACACGGCCGTTTTTCGGGGTGGATGCCGCTGTTATCCGTCAGGATGGCAGCGAAGCAGATGTAGACGAAGGCGGTTACTTGGTCATTCGCAGGGCGTGGCCCGGGATAATGCGTACCGTTTATGGCGACCATGAGCGTTTTAAAAATACGTATTTCTCCCAGTATCCCGGCAATTATTTCACCGGTGACGGAGCTCGCAAAGATGCTGACGGCTACTTCTGGTTAATGGGGCGTGTGGACGATGTAATCAATATTTCCGGCCACCGCTTAGGCACGGCAGAAGTAGAAAGCGCCCTAGTTTCTCACCCGGCGGTTGCAGAAGCTGCTGTGGTTGGTTTCCCGCATGACATTAAAGGTGAAGGGATTTACTCCTACGTGATTTTGCGTCAAGGTTTTTCTGCCAGCGAGGAATTGCGCAAAGAATTGGTGCAGCATGTACGCAAGGTGATTGGGCCGATTGCCACACCGGATCGTCTCCAGTTTGCCCCCGGCCTGCCTAAGACTCGTAGCGGTAAAATTATGAGAAGGATTCTGCGTAAAATCGCCCATAATGAGGCGGAAAATATCGGGGATACCAGTACTTTGGCAGATCCTGCCGTCGTCGAAGTGCTGATCTCTGAGCGGGTCAGTTAATACTGTGGAATTAAAGCTAAAAAACATTTGGCCCGGCATTTTGCCGGGCTTTTTGTTTTTAAAATAAGTATCTTGAGGGTTTAGAGTAAAAAGATGTGTAAACTAAGGCAGAGCAGATTTTATAGTAAAAATGAACGCTTTTTCCTCGGAAAGAAGGAATTTCCGGATGGGAAAAGGAAATTAAGACAGCTAACGGACTAGAAGGGGGAAAGATAGATGGCATATAGAAGACTAAGGCCGGAGGAATTGCGTTATTCGTGCGATCCGGCGCAGTTTGAGTTTGAGACGACGGAATCAGTTCCGCCGCTTGAAGGAATTATCGGCCAAGAGCGTGCCGTCCGCGCCATGGAGTTCGGCTTGGCGATTAAGAGGCACAGTTATAATATTTTTATGACGGGCATGACGGGAACCGGGAAAATTTCTTACGCCCAGACGTTAATCAACGAAGTGGCAGCTACTGAGAAAGCTCCTGAAGACTGGTGCTATGTTTATAACTTTGAAAACCCCAGCCATCCAGTGGCATTAAGCTTGCCCTGCAGTTTAGGGGCGCGTTTCAGTAAAGATATGGCAGAGCTGGATGAGTCCTTGAAAATGGAAATTCCCAAGGCTTTTGACGCAGATGATTACGAGCGTCAAAAGGCTGAGATTTTTAAAGAGTTCCAGGAGATTAGGGCAGATTCTTTCGATGAATTAACCAAAATGGCTACGGAAGAAGGTTTCGTTTTAAAACGCGCTAGCACCGGCTTTGTCAGCGTGCCGTTAATCGATGGCAAGGAACTTTCCAATGAGGAGTTTGAGATGTTGCCTGCCGAAGAGAAGGAAGCGTTTGAGCGGAAATCGAGTAATGTACAGTTTAAAGCTATTCAGGTGATGCGAAAAATTCAACATGCTGAAAAGGAAATGAAAACGAGGACTAAGGAACTGGAAAACAGTATCGGTTTGTTTGCGGTGGGCTACCTGATTGACGAGTTAAAAGAGCGGTATAGCAGCCTAGAGTCGGTGGTTCGTTATCTTGAAGCAGTACAAAAAGATATCCTGGACAATCTGGATGAATTCCGCAGCAGTGACGAAGATGAAGCTACACCGTTTCCCTGGATGCGCCGCAAAAATGATCCCGGTTATAAATATCGCGTCAATTTGGTAGTCGACAATAAGGATGCAGCAGGCGCGCCGGTCATTGTGGAGACGAATCCCACCTATTACAATTTAGTAGGGCGGGTAGAGTATGAAAATAAAATGGGCATGGTTACCACAGATTATACGATGATCAAGGCTGGATCTTTGCTTAAAGCCAACGGCGGATACTTGGTTTTGCAGGTTCGCGACGTCATCGCCAGCCCCGGTGCTTGGGAAGGGTTGAAACGGGTGCTGAAAACAAGGGAAGCTTGCATGGAAAATTTGGGAGAACAGTTTGGCCTCTTGGCCATGTCATCACTGCGTCCGCAGGCCATTCCCGTTAATGTAAAGGTGATTTTAGTAGGAAACCCTTACCTCTATCAGCTTCTTTATCATTATGATGAGGATTTTCGCAAGCTATTTAAAGTTAAAGCTGATTTTGATACAGAAATGGAAGCATCAAGAGAGCATATGACGCAAATGGCCAGTTTCATTGCGACACATTCACAGCGCGAAGGGGTTCTTCCTTTTGATCGTAGCGGTGTGGCACAGTTGGTAGAATACAGTTCTCGTTTGGCAGACCACCAGAAAAAGCTGAGTACGCGCTTTAGTGAGATTGTGGAGATTATCTTTGAGGCGGATGCTTGGGCGCAGATGATGGGTGCCAAAGTGGTGCACGGTGCACATGTGAAAAAAGCAATTGTGGAAAAGACTTACCGTTCCGATTCCTATGAGCAGAAACTGCAGGAACTATTGGCAGAAGGAACTATTTTACTCGATTTAGTTGGTGAAAAAATTGGTCAAGTTAACGGCCTGTCCGTTTTAAACAGCGGTGACTACATTTTTGGGCGGCCTTCCCGTATTACTGCAGTAACTTATTTGGGCAGACAAGGGATTATTAATATTGAACGAGAAGCAAAGATGAGTGGGCGTATTCACGATAAGGGACTGTTAACACTATCGGGTTACCTTGCCGCCAAGTTTGCACAGAAAATCCCGCTCTCTCTTTCCGCCAGCCTTACTTTTGAGCAACTTTATTCCGGTATAGACGGGGATAGCGCATCCAGCACGGAGTTATACGCTCTGCTCTCCAGTCTCGCCGATCTCCCTGTTCGCCAGGATATAGCCGTTACCGGTTCCGTAAACCAACTGGGTGAAGTTCAGCCCATTGGCGGAGCAACTTATAAAATCGAAGGCTTCTTTAAAGCTTGCAAGCTAAAAGGGTTAAGCGGGAGTCAAGGCGTGATGCTGCCGGCGCAAAACGTGATAAATTTGAACCTTGACGATGAAGTGGTGGAGGCGGTCAGAGAAGGCAAATTTCTCATTTATCCGGTTGCCACGATCGAGGAAGGTATTGAGATCCTGACAGGCGTCCCGGCAGGAGTGCCTGATGAAAATGGCCGGTATTCACCTGATTCTGTTTATGGCCGTGTGGTTAAAAAACTGGAGGAGTATAATAGCCTTCTTGGCCGGGAGAAGGAGGAAATAGATGGTGGCAGAAATATGGGCGAGAGCGGCTGTTCCGGGGCGTGTCATTAGCGCTGCAAGGGAAGGACTGAAAAATTGAATTCATTGTTGACGGTAGAAGAGTTGCTGCAAAACAGGGATGGGTATTGTCTGGTTGACGTGCGCTCGCCAGGTGAGTTTCATGTGGCTCGGATTCCCGGTGCTGTTAATCTGCCTCTTTTTGAGGATCAGGAACGGGTGATGCTGGGAGCCAGTTATTGGCAGGAAGGAACCGAACAAGCAAAATTGCTGGGTCTTTCCTTAGTGGCGCCACGCTTGCCGCAACTTGTGGAGAAGATCTTAGCATTAGCTGCCGGACGGGAAATAGTGCTTTACTGCTGGCGGGGCGGAATGCGTAGCAGGAGCCTGTTAGCTGTAATGGCAGCGATGGGTTATCCTGTTTGGCAGCTGCAGGGAGGGTATAAGGCGTTTCGTCGCCAAGTGGTCAGCTATTTTAGCAATACAAAAATCCAGGTGCCTGTATTTGTTTTAAACGGGTTAACCGGGGTGGGGAAAACATTGCTGCTGAGAGAATTGGCTAATCGTGGTGCGCCTGCTTTGAACCTGGAGGAAATGGCAAATCACCGCGGCTCTGCTTTTGGTGCTGTGGGCTTGGGCGGTTCGCGGAGCCAGAAGGATTTTGAAGCGCTCTTATTTCTTGCTTTGCGTAACTTGCAAGGAGCGCCCTATCTCCTTGTGGAAGGAGAGGGTAAAAAAATCGGGCCTGTGGTTTTGCCGGACTTTCTTTACCAAGCGATGCAGGAGGGACCCCATCTACTGCTTGAAGCCGACATAGCGCTGCGTGTGGAACGGATATTAAAGGAATATGCCGGGTTGGCAGATAACCGCCAGGCTTTAACTGACGCCGTTTTGGCTTTGCAAAAAAAGCTAGGTCGGGAGAAATGTGAGCTGTTAGTGACGATGATTAACCAAGGTGACTATAGCTCTGTGGCTCGGTCGCTTTGCACAGATTATTATGACCTCTATTACCGTGATTCGCGCAGAAAGAAGGGTGATTACCTTGCTGTAATAAATTTGGACGACTTGCACAGCGGGGCACTGGCGGTGTTGGTCTGCTGCCAAGAAAACGTTAAGCAAGAAATGGTCAGCAACGAAGCAGGGCAGTAAGTGCCTGGTATTTATTAGGCATTAATAAGGAGGCTCTTTTTGTGCATGTAGTTTTGGTGGAGCCGGAAATTCCGCCTAACACCGGTAACATTTCTCGCACCTGTGCGGTAACCGGCACAGCGCTTCATCTGGTTGGGCCGCTTGGCTTTTCCATTGATGACCGGCAGTTAAAGCGTGCCGGACTAGACTACTGGCAGTTTTTAAAGTTGTACATTCATGAGGACCTCCACCAGTTTTTACAGACTGTGGCAACAGAAAACTTTTGGTTTCTGACAACGCATGGAAAGCGAAACTATGCGGAAATTAATTATCAGCCTAGCGATTTCCTGGTGTTTGGTAAAGAGACGGCGGGACTGCCAAAAGAGTTGCTGGCAGCATACCCGGAGCGAACCGTTCGCATCCCCATGGGGCCTGAACTGCGCTCCCTTAACCTGGCAAATTCTGTGGCCATCGTGCTCTATGAAGCTTTGCGACAACAGGGTTTCCCCGGCCTTTCTTGAGAGGTCGCCCGCTGAAAGCTACCAGATAGGCAAATTGAGGCACAAGCGCTTGAAGAAATATTGATAATTCGCGACAAGCTGGGCACCTTAGAGCAGACGGATATTTTTTTTAAAGAAAAATTTTGGAGGGCTGAGAATGTCTGCAAAAATTAAACTAGGGATCAGTGGCTTATCTTGCAATCACTGCAAAATGAAAGTTGAGAAAGCGCTGAAAACATTGGCTGGCGTTGAAAATGTTCAGGTCAACCTGGCGGCTGGTGAGGCGGAAGTTGACTTTGATGCCGCTAAAATCAGCGAAGCTGAGCTAAAAGCAGTGATTGTAGATGCCGGCTATGAGGTTAGGTAGTACTACTAGAATGATAGAACAGATACAGCGGTTTTATCTTTTTAGTTCTTGACAAACGTTTAGGCAATAAAATATAGTTTATATTAGCAAGTAACGGCTGGAATTGAGGCGATTTGCGATGGATAAATTACCACAGCTTTATAGAATGACAAAACAGCGCAAAATCATTTTAGATGTGCTTCGCGGCACTAAAGAGCACCCCACCGCCGACTGGATTTATGAGCAAGTTCGGCAAACCATGCCTCGCATCAGTCTAGGAACGGTCTATCGTAATCTGCGGGTTTTAAAAGAAATGCAGGATATCCAAGAGTTAAATTATGGCAGCACATATAGTCTTTATGATGGCAATGCGGAACCCCATTATCACTTTGTTTGTCAAGACTGCGCCGCCGTTTTGGATATTGACCTGCCCGTATATACCTCATATGATCAGCAAGTTGCCGAGCTGCTTGGTAGCCAAGTAGATTTCCATCGCATGGAATTTTACGGCAGTTGTCCTGACTGCATTTCCGGTAAGAGCACGAATTCAAAGCCAAAAATGTGGGAGCAGCTCTGATCACAAAAAAGTAGTTAGGGCAATCAAGGTAGACCCCATGTCCCAGCCTTCGGCGGCGGCACCATCAAAATATGCCTCAGCTGTCCCTCACCCTAACCCTCTCCCATTGCTAGATGTCGGAGGTCAGATGTCGGACTCGTTTGAATCGGCGGAATAGCCGATTCACAGACATCAATGGGAGAGGGGACTATGCTGGCTATTTTCAGAGTGGATTTCGTGCTAAAATAAGATCGGCAAGCATATCTTAAAATAAGGGGGTGCTTCCCGTGAAACTCTTGTTTTTGCTGATTGTGAGCATTTTTCTGACTCTGGGTATGCTTTTATTGCCGCCGCTGACAGGAACCGGTCTTGGCAGCTTTGTTGCCCGTGCTTGGCTTACCTTAGGGCTGCTGGTGTTTGCTGGCTATTACCTTTCTTTTTTGGAACAGGAGAAGCGTAAAATTTGGCTCAGAATGTCAGGGCAGAGTGAAGTAGGTACTCGTGCCACTCCTGCGGGGGAGCGCAGTGCCGGATAGAATTAACTATTTTATTATTATCATTTATTTTCTGCGTGGGCCGGGTGACTGCCTCACGCAGTTTTAATTCCTGCGGCGACTTGTTTAGACGCAATTTTTAGTGAGAAACACTAACAAATCTTTTTTGCGTGCTGTAAAAGAAAAGGAAATCAACAGTAAAAAAAGAATTATATTGCTAGAGCGATGACGGGGTGACTGCATGAAGAGTAATTCATTTGTTCATCTACATACCCATACCGAATATTCACTTTTGGACGGAGCAGGTAAAATAACAAAGGCGGTGTCGCGGGCAAAAGAACTTGGCATGCCTGCGCTCGCGATTACCGATCACGGTGTAATGTATGGTGTGATTGATTTTTATAAGGCGGCAAAAAAGAGTGGGATTAAACCGGTTATCGGCTGTGAGGTTTATGTGGCGCCAAGGAGTCGCTTTGACCGTGACGCGCGTAAAGATAGTAAGCAATATCATTTAGTATTATTGGCTCGCAACCGCGAAGGCTATCATAACCTGATGGAATTGGTGACGCGCGGTTTCAGCGAAGGATTTTATTACAAACCGCGGGTGGATCATGACCTTTTAAGCCGTTATAATAGAGGGCTGATTGCGCTTTCAGCCTGTATCGTCGGGGAAATACCTATGGCGCTTCTGGAGAACAGGGATGAAGATGCGCGTAAAATTCTAACATTTTATCGCGAGATATTTGGCAGCGAAAATTTCTTTCTCGAATTACAGGACCATGGCTTGGCGGAGCAAAAAATTATCAATCCTCGCTTGCTTAATTTGGCCAGGGAAACTGGCACACCGCTGGTAGCAACAAATGATCTGCATTATATCTCGCGGGCAGACGCGGCAGCCCATGACGTGTTGTTATGCATTCAGACCGGAAAGATTCTGGAAGATGAAAAAAGGATACGTTTTTCCACCGATGAGTTTTACCTGAAAAGCACGGCGGAGATGGCTACACTCTTTCCCGATTTGCCGGAGGCGCTGAGCAACACGCTGCAAATCGCTGAGGCATGTAACTTGGAATTTGATTTCGGGCAGACGCATCTACCGGGGTATGAAATTCCAAAGCAATATAGCGATAACGGTTACCTTCGTGAAGTCTGCCTGCTGGGGGCAAAGAAGCGCTATGGGGACAAGTTGCCTGACCATGTGCTTGAGCGGCTTGATTACGAGCTGGCAGTAATTGCTCAGATGGGCTACGCATCTTATTTTTTGATTGTTTGGGATTTCGTAAATTATGCCCACAAAAATGGGATCATGGTAGGGCCGGGGCGGGGTTCTGCCGCCGGCAGCCTGGTGGCTTATAGTCTGGAAATTACCAATATTGACCCGCTCAAGTATGGTCTGCTTTTTGAGCGTTTTCTTAACCCGGAACGAGTATCCATGCCTGATATAGATATTGACTTTTGTTACGAAAAAAGGGAAAAAGTTATCGAGTACGTGGTGAATAAGTACGGGGAAGATGCGGTCGCGCAAATTATTACCTTTGGCACGATGGCTGCCCGAGCTGCGGTACGCGATGTGGGACGTGTCCTAAATATCCCGTATGCGGAAGTAGACAAGATTGCCAAAATGATTCCGTTCGAATTAAATATTTCTATTAAAGAAGCTTTAGATAAGTCTCCCGACCTTAAAGCACTCTACAGAAAAGAAGATAAAGTGCGCCAACTAATTGATTTGAGCATGGCTGTGGAAGGTTTCCCTCGTCACGCTTCTACCCATGCGGCAGGTGTGGTCATCTCTAAGGATCGGCTAGTTACTCATGTGCCACTGCAAAAATCGGGAGAAGAAGGTATGGTGACCCAGTTTCCCATGGGGACACTGGAAGAGTTAGGTTTGTTGAAAATGGATTTTCTCGGGTTGCGTACTTTGACAATCATGGGCGAGGCAATCCGGCTGATTAAACAATCTTTGGGCAAAGAGATTGAGCTTGCCTCCTTGCCGCTTGATGACGAAAAAACTTACAGCCTTCTCTCGCAAGGCGACACATCTGGTGTGTTTCAGCTGGAATCATCAGGGATGCGCAGTATCCTGCGCGAACTGAAGCCGAATGTCTTTGAGGATATTATTGCGGTGGTGGCTCTATATCGTCCCGGTCCAATGGAGCAGATTGCTACTTTTGTTGGCAATAAACACGGGCATAATCCAATTCACTATCTTCATGCAGATTTGGAACCGATTCTAAAAGAAACATACGGAATTATGGTTTATCAGGAACAGATTATGCAGGTGGCTTCAACCATGGCCGGGTTTTCGTTGGGAGAGGCAGACTTGCTGCGCCGGGCCATCGGGAAAAAGAAATTAGAAGTATTAAATCAGCAGCGGGAATTATTTGTTGCAGGTTGCGTAGCTAAAGGCCATCCCAAAAGAATGGCGGACGAGCTCTATGATTTGATTGTTAAATTTGCCTCCTATGGCTTTAACAAATCACATGCGGCGGCATATGCGCTGATAGCTTATCAGACTGCCTATTTAAAAGCCAACTTTCCCACTCAGTATATGGCGGCGCAATTGACCGGCGTAATGGCCATTACCGATAAAGTGGCAGGCTATATCGCCGAGTGCAAACGGATGGATATAGACGTGCAACCGCCGGAAATTAATCTTAGTGAGGCTAACTTTATTGTCGCAGGTGAGAAGTTGATTCGCTATGGTTTGGCTGCAGTAAAGAATGTGGGCTTAGGCGCTATCGAGTCAATTTTGCAGGCAAGGTTAGAAAAGGGTAATTTTACATCTTTGCGCGACTTTTGTTCTCGGGTTGATTTGCGCAGTTGCAATAAAAAGGTCTTGGAAAGCCTGATAAAGTGCGGTGCGTTTGACAGTTTGGGGGGGAACCGCAAACAATTTTTGGCTGTTCTGGATGAAACAATGTCTGCGGCTCAGACGATGAACCGAGAGCGGCAAAACGGTCAAATGTGCATGTTTGAGCTTGTCGAAGAAGAAGAAGAAGAAGACTGTCACTGGGTGCAGTTGCAGGATGAATTGCCAGACTTATCCTCTCTTCCTACGCGGGCAAGGCTAATCATGGAAAAAGAGTCGCTGGGGCTTTATATTAGCGGACATCCGCTAGAAGAATATCAGCAACTGCTCAAACTTTATGCCGGATTTTCCGATCTAGGCAGTTTGTCAGAGTCGCCAGATAATCAGCAGGCGCTCGTGGCCGGCATGATCAGCGCCGTTAAACATTTTGTCACGAAAACAGGCAAACAGATGGCGTTTTTTTTGCTGGAGGACCTTGTGAGTTCCATGGAAGTTGTAGTTTTTTCCTCGGTTTATGAGCAGGCAAAGTCATGCCTAGAAAACGACATGGTTGTTCTGGTCAAAGGCCGAATTGACCATAAGGATGAAGGAGAAGTAAAAATTATTGCCGAGAATATTCTGCCTTTACCCAAGGAAGCCAGGGAAGTGGTGATTCGCTGTGGAGAGAACGGCAAACTGAGCCAGTTGTTTTCATTAAAAGAACTGTTGGCAGGGTCGAGCGGCACCACACCAGTCTATCTTGATTTTCCCGCCAACGGTAAGCTGGTACTCTTGTCCCAGAATTTTTGGTTACATGATGAAGCGCCGCAACTAACCGAGATTGAAAAACTCTTTGGGCAGGGCACTGTCATCGTTCGTCACTTGGGATAAGAGGCTGCCGGCGCGGGTAAAATTAGAAAGTAATTCAAGCAGAACCCATATAGGAGAATGAGCGAAGATGCGGAAGATTGGCGTTTTGACTTCGGGGGGAGATGCTCCCGGCATGAATGCGGCATTACGTGCAGTAGTTCGGAAAGCAATTTATCATGGCTTGGCAGTAGTTGGCTTTCGGCGCGGCTATCATGGGTTGGTTTACGGCGAATATCAGGAAATGCAGTTGGGTTCGGTGGCCGATATTATCCATCGTGGCGGAACCATTCTGCTCACTGCTCGCACGCCGGAATTTATGGAGCAATCTGGCCGCGAGCAGGCGCTGCAAGTAATAGAGGAGAGCGGTGTTGACGGGCTGATTATCATTGGCGGAGACGGTTCTTTGCGCGGTGCCGACTCCTTGGAAAAGTTAGGGGTGCGGACGGTTGTAGTGCCTGGAACCATCGATAATGACATTGCTTGCAGTGATTATAGTATCGGTTTTGATACAGCCGTATACAATGTTACCGATGCGATTAATAAAGTGCGGGACACGGCCACATCGCATGAGCGAGTCTATGTAATTGAAGTTATGGGCCGCACATCCGGGCATATTGCTTTGGCTGCAGGGCTGGCAGGAGGTGCCGAGTCCATTTTGGTTCCGGAGGTGCCCTTTGATTTAGCGGAAGTATGCGAACGGCTGCAGCGGGGAGTCAAGCGCGGCAAGCTGCACAGTATTATTTTGGTAGCAGAGGGAGCAGATGGCGCGTTAAATGTGGGGGAGGAAATTAAAAAACGAACCAAAATGGAAACCAGGGTCACTATTCTAGGTCACCTGCAACGAGGCGGCACTCCCACCGCCTTTGATCGAATCCTGGCCAGCCGCTTGGGTGCCGCCGCCGTCGACTTGCTCCGTTCCGGTTTGCACGGCCAAATGGTTGCCTTTCGCGCCAACGATATTCATGCCACACCATTTGCTGAAGTGTTGGTTAAGAAAAAAGAATTCTCGCATGACATTTATCGTTTAGCTACTATTTTAGCAATCTGAAGGAGGAGCCCATGCGCAGAACAAAGATTGTTTGCACACTAGGGCCTGCGAGCAGCAGTGTCACCGTACTAAGAGAACTGATTTCCGCAGGCATGAATGTGGCGCGGCTGAATTTTTCCCATGGCACACATGGGGAGCATGCGGAAACTATCGCGGCTGCACGGCAGACTGCGCTGGAGCAGGAGCAAAACCTGGCTTTGCTCTTAGATACTAAAGGGCCTGAAGTCCGTATCGGCACATTCCCGGAGGGAAGCATTACTTTAAAGGAGGGTGAGCCTTTCACCCTAACAATAAAAGACGTGCCGGGGAGCAAAGAAGTGGTCAGCGTCAACTACCTCGGGATAGTCAACGATGTGAAAGCAGGGATGAAAGTCCTCCTAGATGACGGGTTGATTGTCATGGATGTGCAGGCTGTCACTGCTGAAGAAGTTCGTTGCAAGGTTGAAATCGGCGGAGAACTCTCAAACCGCAAAGGGGTAAACATCCCTGGCGCTATTTTAGATTTACCGGCTATCTCCGCTCAAGACCGCGAAGATATTCTTTTTGCTATTAATAATGATTTAGACTTTATTGCCGCTTCTTTTGTACGTAAAGCAGATGATGTGCTGGCGATTAGAGCTATCTTGGAAGCACACCGCTCCGGCATCCAGATTATCGCCAAAATTGAAAGTCAAGAGGGAGTGGACAATATTGAAAAGATTCTTGCCGCGGCAGATGGTATTATGGTGGCTCGCGGCGATTTAGGAGTGGAGATCCCAGCCGAAGACGTGCCTCTTGTGCAGAAAATGATCATCTCCAGATGCAATGCCGCCGGGAAACCGGTGATCACGGCGACACAAATGCTTGACTCCATGATCCGCAATCCGCGTCCAACCAGGGCGGAAGCAAGCGATGTGGCCAATGCTATTTTCGACGGTACGGACGCAGTAATGCTTTCAGGAGAAACGGCGGTAGGAAAATATCCGCTGGAAGCTGTAAAAACGATGGCTAGAATTGCGATGAGGGCTGAAACGGCCATGCACTATGCGCGTATTTTAGAGAGCTTTGAGCTGCCGAAAGAAAGGAGCGTTACAGACGCCATTTCTTATGCCACCTGTCATGCGGCTCAGGAGCTTGGTGCCGCAGCCATTATCACCGCCACGCAGTCTGGCTTTACTGCCCGCAATGTGTCAAAATATAAGCCGAAAGCGCGGATTATTGCGGTGACACCTCGTGAACATGTGGCTCGCCGCTTAGCGCTGACCTGGGGAGTGTTTCCGCTGTTGTGCCGTCCCACAAGCACGACTGATGAAATGTTTTCCGCAGCTATCGAAGCATCGCTGGAAAGCGGTTATATAGATAACGGTGACCTTGTGCTAATTACAGCCGGTGTACCTGTCGGTCTTTCAGGTACCACTAATTTGATGAGAGTTCATACGGTAGGCGAAATTATTTTAAAGGGAACCGGTCTGGGCAAGAAGCCTGCAACGGGCAGGGTAAGAATGACACAAGTGGGGGCAGATGCCGCCCATCTTCAGGAGGGGGAAATCCTGGTGGCACCATGTACAGACAGCAGCTATGTGCCCTATCTCGCAAAAGCGGTAGGGTTGGTGGTGGAGGAAGGAGGCCTCACCTCTCACGCTGCTGTTGTGGCACTGCACATGGGTTTGCCTGTTATCGTGGGAGCAACAGACGCCACTGCTCTCCTGGCCACAGGCGACCTAGTTACAATTGATACGGTTAGAGGCTTGATATACCGAGGCAGAGCCACAATTTTTTAGGAGTGATGGGGATGAAGCAAGGGGTTGGGGAAATCCGTGTCCGTTATGCTGAAACGGACCAAATGGGTGTTGTCTATTACGCAAATTATTTCGTTTGGTTTGAGACGGGGCGTACCGAATATTTCCGCGATTTAGGTATGCCTTATAGTGAAGTTGAGAAAAATGATATTCTTCTGCCGGTATTAAAAGCTTTCTGTCAATATAAGTCCTCGGCCCGGTATGATGATTTGATTCGCATTGTGACTACCGTGGCTTCTTTACAGGAAGTAAGAATGCTGTTTAAGTATGAACTTTTTCGCGAGACTACCGGCGAGCTCCTCGCCATTGGCGAGACGGAACACGCTTTTGTAAACAGGCAAGGTCGGCCGGTCGTTCTAAAAAAACATAATCCGTTCCTCTGGAGACGTCTGCAGGAGGCAGCAGGGGAATATGCGGAGTAAAGCTATGTTTATTAAACTATTGTTGCTGTTTACACTTGGTCCGTTAATTGAGCTTTATTTGCTAATTGAATTGGGAAGAAGGATTGGCGCTGGCCCAACCATTATTCTTGTGCTAGCCACAGGTTTTTTTGGGGCGATTTTGGCGAAGGCACAAGGCTTTTTTGTGTTGCGCAGCATAGCTCAAACCTTACGCAACGGGCAACTGCCGGGGGATGAATTAATTGACGGCGTTTTGGTTTTACTTGGTGCGGCTTTGTTATTGACCCCCGGATTGATCTCAGATGCCACAGGGTTCGTACTCTTGTTGCCTGTTACACGCAGCAGAGTAAGGAAATTGCTGATCCGTAAACTAAAGAAAGCGCTGGATGAGGGGACATTGCGCATCTTCTGGCGCTAGACGCAGGAGGGGAGAAGTAAATGGGAGACAGAAAGCTCGGCATAGTTTATCACCCGGATTTTCTCATTCACAACCAAGTGGGTCATCCGGAAAGAAAAGAGCGCCTACAGGCGCTCTTGACACAGTTGCATAATGAAAACCTGGTTGAGAAGCTGGTGCAGTTGGAGCCCCTGCCGGCCAGCAGTGAAGAAGTGGCCAAGGTCCATAGCTTAGACCAGATCATGCAAATCCGTAGTTTATGCAAGCTTCAGAAAACGCAGTTAGACGCAGATACATATTTGGTGCCACAGTCATACGATGTTGCCCTGCTCTCGGTTGGCGCTGCGCTGACAGCAATGCGCTCCGTCATGGATCGCAAGCTGAACGTCTGTTTTTCTCTGGGCCGGCCTCCCGGGCACCATGCAGAGCCTCACCTTTCTATGGGGTTTTGTCTTTTTAATAACATTGCCATCGCCGCGCGTTTAGCCCAAGAGGAATACGGTTTAAAGCGCATTCTCATTCTCGATTGGGATGTACATCATGGCAACGGCACGCAAAAAACTTTTTACCATCAGGACAATGTCCTGTTTATCTCCCTTCATCAGAGCCCTGCCTACCCTGGTACAGGTCATATCTACGAAACAGGCGCCGGCGCCGGCATAGGCTATAATGTCAATATTCCGCTTCCACCAGGCAGCGGAGATGCGGAATACAGCCGAGCTTTTATAGAAATAGTGCGTCCGCTGGCGGAACGTTATCAGCCGGAACTGGTAATGATTTCGGCCGGTCAGGATGCTTATCATGGCGACCCACTGGCAACCATGGCTCTTAGCTACAGAGGATTTGCGGAGATGGCCCGCCATGCTAAGGAGATTGCAGATCGCTCCGCCGGCGGCAAAATTGTGCTGACGCTTGAAGGAGGCTATCACTTGCGCGGACAAGCGGAAGCAGTGATCACCGTTTTGTCGGAACTTGGTAATTGGGGGCGTCCGATTAAAGAAGAGCCGGCACTGCCGGCTGAGCCGATTTACGATGACCCAGGCCGCATTATCGCAGAAGTGAAAAGACATCACAATCTTAAATGAGGCGAAATTGCCTTTGAACTTCCAAATAAAAAGAATCCTTCGCCGGGGAATCAGTCGAGTAAATCAAACGGTAAAGTCGTTAATTACCAGACCGGTGATCAGCTTAGGATAGAAGAAGGTAGATTTTTGGGGCATCTTGTCACCGGCAGCAGCCACTTCCGTCACTTCCCGAACCTGGGTAGGATTTAAATAGAACACAGCTTGGAATTCACCGGTGTCAACGCGGTCTAGAGCTCCGGCTTCGTCCCGGGTATAGGCTAGATTTGTTCCTCCCGCTCTTGCTTCTTTATCAATGCCAAGCATACCTTCCAGCACCAGGCTTTGCAGAATAGCTACGTCCAGGGAGCGCCAAGCAGGAGAAAATGTGCTACAGCAGGCAGCCATGAGCTGATTGTCTGTTGCGCGTCGGAGTATGAGACGGTGAAGCTTCTCCCCTCCCAGATAGAGCAGGAAGGCATGGCTATCTGCTCTAAGAGCAGCGACAGCGTTTAACTCTGCCGACAAGATGGCTCCACGGTCGGCCGCCGGTAAAGCCAGGGTGGTAACGGTAAAAATCTGCTTGAGGTTATCTAGAAATTCTTCGGCGTTAAACCCAGCCACGTTTTTTACAAGGCGGTGGGTGGGGTAGATAACCAGTCCGGGGTCATGCAAATTTACCAGCGTCATTAGACAAAAAGAGAAACGGCTGTCTCCCTTGTCCAGCATTTCTTTATAAAAATTTAAAGCTGTTTCATAGCGGTGGTGTCCGTCTGCGATATAGACTTTCTGGTTTTTGAAGAGAGAGGAGATAGTTGCCAAGTCTCCCGAGTTGTTTATAATCCAAAGTCGATGTGACTCACCGCTTTCGTCGGTAAACGCCACATTGGCTTTGTTTTGTTTGTAACGGGAGGCGATCTTCTCCACCGTCAGGGATGAATCGTCATAAAGGCCAAAAATGGGGCTGAAGTTAGCGTGGCAGTGACGGAGAAGTTCTAACCGATCTGCCTTTGCTTTCGAGAGTGTTTCCTCATGGGGGAGGATGATCCCTGTTTCATAATCTTCCACTTTTATACCGGCAATAAAGCCGCTGCGCGTAAGGCGGCTGCCGGAAGCAGTAAACTCTTGTTCATAGAGGTAAATGGCAGGCTGCTCGTCATGAACCAGAATATGCTGTTCAAGCCAAGTTTTGAAGAAAGAATGGGCGCGGGTATAACGGTTGTTTTGGCTGTCATCGCCTGAGTGGATTTCTCCGTATTCAAGCCGGATGATATTATAATCATTTTTTTCGTAGAAATGCCTTTGTTCAGCTTCGTAAATCACATCATAGGGCGGTGTAACCAGCTCGGCTAGCTTGCCTGCTTGAGCTTGATTGTAGCGGACGCCGCGAAAAGGTACAATGATGGCCATGAAATTTCCCCCTTACTCTGAGCTGACTTGATTTTACCGTAATTTGCTTGATAATGCAATCTGCAGCAAAAATTGCCTGTGCTTAACTTGTGATAATGTCACCTCGTAATTAACTTGATAAAATGTCACTATGATGAGACATTGAGACATTCCGGGCAATGTCGCCTTCCTCAAATGCTACGCTCGCACGTTTTCGCAGCTACGAACTGTCATTCTTGCTAACATGCCAAAACCTCTGGGCTTACTGCATGTGAACCATTGGCATGTCTTTACGCTGCGAATTCCCGTTCGCTAAACGCTGCTGACACTTAACGCTCGCTTCCGCATTCTGTGAAAGTCTACAATATCTGGGAGGGGCTATTGAAGGCAAAAAGTTGCTGCTGTCTTTGCCTGATGTTTTTTTGTTGAGAGCTTGAGCGAGATGTGGACGAGTGACCAGAAGTGCAGGCGAACCAAGGACTGGAGCCGGCCCGCATGCATAATTGTTTCTGGGAATCGGCTATTTCGCCGATTCAAACGATTCCGACATCTGACCTCCGACCTCTAGCAATGGGAGAGGGCTAGGGTGAGGGCTAGCTGAGGCGCATTATCATCCTTCTGATTCGCATCTTTGTGGGGCAAGGGTATCTACCCAAAAGTTATGGAGTGCGACTGCTCAAGGAAGGGCTTTCCCCTGATACAGCTAAGTTGGTTGTCTACAATTTTCTAAGCCAGAAAGGTGACACTTCGTTAAATCTGTTAACTAGTTTTTAAGTGACATTTTGTCAAGTTATTGATATCTGCAGCAAAAATTTCCGCAATGTTCGGCTATTTGGATAGTTTGAAAAATTTGCAAAATTAATTGCATAAGTCCATGCTGTTTTTGATGTGCAAGTAGTAATGTAGCTCCTTCAGAGTGAGGATGTTTTGCTCCCGGAGGCAGGCCAGGTATTTTAGGAAAATTTCTGCCGTCATCAGCGAGTCTCCTAGCGCTGTATGTCGCGCATGGATAGGGACGTGGTGGTTTTTTAAAAGAGTGTCTAGGTCATGGGCTGCAAACTCAGGGCTTAGAGCCCTGGAAAGTTTATAAGTATCAATGACCTGGTTATATATTTCAGTTTGAGTATACCAGTTCAGTTTAATGTTGATAAATGCCAAGTCAAATTCCGCATTGTGAGCCACCAGCACCGATTCCCCGATAAAATCAAGGAAATCATTGAGGACAGCGCAGACGTGACGTTTGTCAGACACCATCTCAGCTGTAATTCCCGTTAGTTCCTGTATGGCCGGCGGGATACCCCGGTATGGGTTTACTAGTTCGTTAAAAATCAAATCCTCTCGGATTTGCCCGTTTTCCACGACTACGGCAGCAATACTGATAATTTCATCGCCTTGGTAGGGGTAGAAGCCGGTAGTCTCCGTATCAAAGAGGATATAACGGCTGTTGGCAAGCGGAACATCCCAGTCCTTTTTTGTTTTGAGCTGTAACGACTTTTCAGTGAGAGCTGAGGTTATTTCGTGCTCCGGTTGATAATTATTCTGACTCCCGCTACGTTCGGCGCGCAGCTTATAGAGCCAGTAAAAAAACCGGTTGGCAAGCAACTGTGCGCTGGATAGGCGGGACTTCATCGGCTGCGTATCTCGGTTTAGCTTTCTGAAAGGCAGCATTTCTCCCACTCCTTATTATTAGCTGTTAACCAATAAACGCATAAAATGCATGACCAGTCAGATTCTGCAGACGATCTGCCGCTAAAAATGCTTCCCGGAGTGCAGATTTGTCTCGTTTGCTTAAATCATTTGGGTTTAGATAATTGTCTGGCTGCTGGCCTGCGCTTAGCTGCCGGATGCTTTGCCTAATCCGGAGCATCATTAGTGTTTCATAGGCATTTTCAAGCAGCTCGTTGTCTTCCTCAGACAAGACGCGCT
Organism: Dethiobacter sp.; assembly: GCA_018333455.1. GTDB lineage: Bacteria > Bacillota > Dethiobacteria > Dethiobacterales > Dethiobacteraceae > GPS1B09. The sequence continues at coordinate 24,834 of JAGXTN010000061.1, forward strand.
TCTTTGCCAGTTTTTCTACCCGTATAAATGTGTTGGTCTCCACAATTCCTTCCCGCAGGGAAAAGATGCGCAGGCAATCAACGATATGCACGCAAGCGGCACCCTTGAGGTTAACCATGTTGCGATGCTCTTTGGTTTTTTCTGTAATGATTTGTTTAAAGAAGGTTAGCGGAACACGGTGGTTTAAATCATCTTTAGCCAAAAAAAGCAGCACGGTGGCAGACTTCTGGAAACTGCGGGTGACAAAATTGCGGAGCAGGTCACAGAGGGCTTTTTTGCCGGAGACATGCCGGAAGTCAAGGAAGATGGTCATCATACGGATATTTTCCGGTTCCAGGTTGTTAATCCAGGCGTTAATTGCTTCGCGCCAGCCGTTAAAGGAGCGGCACCAAAATGGGTTGGAGGCCATCACATTTCCTTTGCATTTGGCAAAGCCACAGCGGAAGAGGCCTTCCACCGCTTTTTCTGCCAGGAGTTGAAAGTAGCTTGCCACGGCTTCTTCTTTGTCGGGCGGGACGTTATCATAGATAATGCCGTTATCTTGATCCGTTTTGACAAATTGTTCTTGCCTCCCACTGCTGCCCATTGTTATCCAGCTGTAAGCAACAGGTGGGGAGCCATGTCCCTCCGTAAGCATTTCCTGTTCACAAATCTGAATAACTTTTTGCGTGAGGCGGTCATAAAACTCGGTAATGATCTTTAGAATCTCTTTGCCAGATGCTCTCTCTTCCACTAACGCTTGAAGAATTTTATCAATTTCCGCACTAGCTTCCACCAAGCCTTCAATAGTGTCCTGTTTTTCGATACTGTTAACTATGGCTAAGGCTCCGGTGCTGCGGGAGATAATCAAGTCCCGGATTGTGATTAGGCCGGTGAGCTTATGGTTGTCAACGACTAGCAGGTGTTTTACTTTATGTTTAACCATAATGAGCAGCGCTTCGTAGTAAAAAGCGTCAGGCGCCACCGTCAACAAGTTTTTATCCATAATACTGCCGGCAGTTAAACCATCTTGGCAATCGTCCCGGGCTAGAACTTTTCCCACCAAATCTCTTTCAGTAACAATTCCGCGCGGCTGCCCAAGCTCACCTAAAACCACCAGAGAAGAAACAGCGTGAGTAGTCATTTGTTTTGCCAGTGTGGAGACTTGGTCTTGGAGGCCGCAGGTGACAAGGGGCGCTGACATTAGGCTGGCAACTCGCCTGCGCATGGGCTGGTCTAGCGCCATTTGGCTTTGTTCGGTTGCATAAATCAGTGATTGATAGACGGTTCGCATCCGCTCTGCCAGGATACGGCTAAAAGCATTTGCAAATTCTGGGGTACGTGTAAGTTCCGTTTCAAACAAGATATTGGGGATAACAATGCAGAGCAAATCTGTCACCGCTCGCACGGAAGCAGGATAGCAATCTTCTGAAAGAAAAACCATTTCCCCGAAAAATTCCAGCTCCTGCCGCTTGCTAACAAGGACTTCTCTGTCTTGCTTATCTAGAACTGTGATGTCTACGCTGCCGGAAACTAAGACAAATAATGCTTGCAGAGAAGCATCGCCTTGGCGGAAAACATAAGTCCCTTTGGGGAACTGTCGTATTTCTGCCTTTGCGAGTATGCTTTCTAGCGTGTTTTGAGCAAGGTGCTGAAAAGGATTTACCTTTTTTAGAATATTGCTAGCTTCAACCGGTTGTCCGTTGTAAATTAATGGCTTCATTTCTGACACCGCTTTCTAGCCAAACTTTATTTAGAAAGCTGTAATAGCTTTAACGCTTAAGCGTAAAGATAACTTCAGCCAGAAGCAGGAAATGGAAAAAATATTGCGAATTAGTAACGATGCGATAATGTAGATGCGGTGGAAAAGATTTGCCAGCGATTTTTGCCGGTCTTATCTGCCTGCTTTTGTCAGTGTAGTAGCGTATTTTAGTCCTTATCTTGTTTTTCCTGTCGGATTTCCCAATGGATAATTATATTTAAAACAGCCCGCAAGGTAATTATGGCTGCCAGTATGAATACTTCGTTAAGCGTGCGCACAATGACGGTGCGCAGGATTTCGCTGGCCAGCTTAAACTCTAAGCCAAAAAGAAGAAAGCGCGCAAAGGAGAGGCGTACCTCACGGTTCTCCGTTTTCCCGCGCAAAAAGCGCAGAAATGTATTAACACCGGCATAAAAAATAATTATTGTGCCAAAAACTTCGAGCAAATGGGCAGCCAGCAGAATTAATTCTGCCATTAGTCTTTCAAAGGCATGTAGATCAGGCAATAGTGATCACTCCTACCGTAAAGAGGTGCTCCATGAAAGAGAAGCGATTTAGAAAAGACAACGCCATGACTGCTGTGCGCGGGAAGCCCGTACACAGTCAGTTGCCTTATGGTTTTTGGCAAATCATCATAACAATGTATCTTATTCCTCCGTTGGTAGACAGACAAACCTTGTCTCCCGGATATAATCTGTTAGAGCGGATGGGTATCTACGCTTTCTGGATTCTGCCTCTGGTGCTGCTGTGCTACCACCTCGGTCTGCGGGGCGGGTTAGTGGCGGCGTTGGGCGTGGCACCTTTTTTCTTCTGGCATTTATGGGGAGCTATGCAACTGCATGCTGAATACTTTTCCGTGTTGGCCGTCTATTTTTCCCTGTTTATGCTTTTTGCCGTGGCGGTTGGCGTAATCACAGGCAGGTTGAAACGGCAGGCAGACTCTTTTTGGAGAGATGCGGTTACTGATGAATTGAGTGGTTTGTTTAATCATCGCTTTTTCCACCATTGTCTGGAGAAAGAGGTCGACCGGGTCCGGCGTTATCAGTTCTCCTTGGCACTTGTGATTATCGACCTAGACAACTTCAAAAAGTATAATGATACGTGGGGACATCCCCAAGGTGATAAGGCACTGGCTTGTGCCGCGCGTATCCTGCAAGATACTGTGCGTGCCTCCGACACGGTGGCGCGTTACGGCGGTGAGGAATTTGCGATTATTCTCCCCCAAACTACGCTAGTTCAAGCAAAACAGTTGTGTGAACGAATCCGGGAAGCAATAGAGAGCACGCCAATTCCCTTGCAGAAAGGTGAAAAAACAGAACCTTTGACTGCTTCTTTCGGCGTGGCAGTCTACGAACAAGATATGACTGCCTTGCAACTAGTGGAAGAGGCAGATCGGATTTTGTATTTTGCTAAAAGATCAGGGAAAAATTTAGTAACGTGCAAATAGATGCTCCAAACTAGAGGGGAAGACGTTGCCGGCGGCGGCAGTCTTAATCTTTTGCCGTTGCTTCCTTTAAGGATTCCAGAGTAATGTTCTTGTGGGATGTGTTCCAGACACACTGCCCATCGCGAATCAGCAATGTCTGTGGTGTTTCATGGCGTACCCCAGTCTTTGTGGCCACAGCATCGGAAACATTGCGGGCATTTTGTACTACAACGGCGCAGACAAGAGTTTCTCCCAACGCATCACTTGTCAAAAATTTGTCAACCTCTCGGTGCGCCCGAGCACTGATGGGGCAGGTGGAGCTGTGTTTAAAAATCAGGAGAGGTTTATTTCCGGCGCTAGCCAGAGCCTGTTCCAGCGCGGCTATATCCTCGAGAAAGGTTAGTTTTGACATTAGCTTACCTCCTGTTTTAAGATATGAAATAGTTCGCCGTTTGAGTAAAAAAGTCCTTTTTTAGTCGGGAAGTCTGTAGGTTGACTGATGTGCGGCAATAGATAGCGTCTTGTTACAAATAATAGAGGTAACAGCATAGGCCGTTCAAATAGAAGGTGAGCAGTCACTATTAGAGAGAAAAAGGGAGGATTAGTTAATGCTAGTAAAAGACAAGATGACTACACAAGTCATAACTATCGGGCCACAAACTACTGTGCCGGATGCGCTTGCCCTGATGGAGGAAAAGAGAGTTCGCCGTTTACCTGTGGTGGAGAAGGATCGTCTGGTGGGGATTGTGACGCTACTCGATTTAGTCCGTGCGTCGCCTTCACCTGCCACAAGTCTGAGCATTTGGGAGTTGAATTACCTTTTAGCCAAACTTCCGGTGAAGGATGTCATGGCGAAAAAGCTGTATACTGTTAAAATGGATGCTCCCATTGACGAAGCTGCCGCCCTGTTGCGTGAAAACAGGATTGGTGGCTTGCCGGTCGTTGACAATGGGTTAATCGTGGGCATCATCACTGAAACAGATATTTTTACCGCCTTTATGGAAATGCTCGGTGTTAGCCGCGGCGGTCTGCGTCTGACACTTGAATTGCCAGACAGAAGCGGTGCGTTGGCAGAAGCAGATGGGTTGCTCCGTAATTACGGTGTTACTATTATTAGCGTAGTTATGATGCCAAGGGATGCCGGCAAGAATTTGGGTCAATCCATTTGGCGGCTGCAGGGTTGTGACGACGTGGACGCGCTGCTTGATTTTTTGAGAGAGAAAAGCTATCGCGTGGTGCACGTTAGTGAAAACAATGTTTGTTCAGCAGATTAAGCACGCAAAAGGGGTTGCCGCAGAAAAACGCTCATATCGGCCAACCCCTTTGCTTATGAACCTGTTCGCTTTATTGCCTGGTCTTTGCTTGCGCGTTGCCGCTCATTCTTTTTCAAAAGTTTTTTGCGCAGACGGATACTTTTTGGTGTAACTTCCACCAATTCATCATCGGCGATAAACTCTATGGCTTCTTCTAGACTGAGGATTCGCGGCTCTCTAAGCCGGATCGCATCTTCAGCCGTGGAAGAGCGGATATTGGTCAGGTGTTTTTTCTTGCAGACGTTAACTTCCAGGTCATCCTCGCGGTTGTTTTGACCTACAATCATGCCCTCATATACTTTGGTGCCCGGGGTGATAAAGAGCAGCCCCCGCTCTTCGGCGGCATTGAGTCCATAGGTGGTGGCATCGCCGTCTTCCCAGGCTATTAAAGTTCCCTGAAAGCGAGAGGGAATATCTCCTTTGTAAGGTTGATAACCGGAAAAAGTGTGGTTCATTACTCCGTTACCCCGGGTTTCAGTGAGAAATTCCGAGCGGAAACCTATCAGGCCGCGGGCCGGGATATGAAACTCGAGGCGGAGTTGGCCCGGCCCGGTGGGAGCCATGTCTAACATATCGGCTTTACGGCGGCTCAGACGTTCCATCACGCCGCCCATGCACTCCTCCGGCAAGTCAAGCACCAGATGTTCGACCGGTTCATGGATCTTGCCGTCAACTTTTTTTAAGATAACTACCGGTTTGCTGACTTGAAGTTCAAAGCCTTCGCGCCGCATGTTTTCAATCAGAATCGAAAGATGTAATTCACCCCTGCCGGCCACTTTAAAGGAGTCGGGGCTGTCTGTTTCTTCTACGCGCAAGGAAACATTGGTGTCAAGTTCACGGAACAGCCGTTCCCGCAGCTTACGGGAAGTGACAAATTGGCCTTCTCGCCCTGCAAAGGGGCTGTTGTTAACAAGGAAAGTCATAGCCAGTGTGGGTTCGTCTACAGAAATGACCGGAAGCTGCTCAACATGGTCGGGATGAGTAATTGTCTCGCCGATATTGACATTTTCCAGACCGGAGAGCGCTACGATTTCACCGCTGCTTGCTTGGGTGGTTTCCGTCTTTTTTAATCCTTCAAAGACAAAAACTTTGTTTACTTTGCCTCGTTCGACTGTACCGTCAGCGTGGATAACAGCCACCGGTTCGCCTGCGGAAAGCGTGCCGCGCAGCACACGACCAATGGCATATTTCCCCACGTAGTTATCGTAGGCCAGGTTAGCCACCAGCAGTTGAAATGGGGCTGCTACTTCCCCTGTGGGAGCTGGTACATGATTGACAATCGCGGCAAAGAGGGGTTGCAGTGAGTCTGTCAATTGGTCCGGCTCCACTCCGGCTACGCCGTTCCTTGCCGATGCATAGATGATGGGAAAATCGAGTTGTTCATCACTGGCTCCCAAATCGACAAACAGATCAAAGACCATGTCTACCACTTGCACCGGACGGGCATCGCTGCGATCGACCTTATTTACCACGACAATGGGACAGAGGCCAAGCTCCAGTGCTTTGCGCAGCACAAAGCGTGTCTGGGGCATAGGTCCCTCGAAAGCATCTACTACCAGCAGTACGCCGTCTACCATGGAGAGGGCCCGCTCTACTTCACCGCCGAAATCGGCGTGTCCCGGAGTATCCACAATATTAATTTTAACACCGCTGTAAACGACAGCGGTGTTTTTGGCGAGAATGGTAATCCCTCGCTCGCGCTCCAGATCGTTGGAATCCATGACGCGCTCCATGACGCTCTCGTTGCTGCGAAAAATTCCGCTCTGTTTAAGCATTCCGTCCACTAGGGTTGTTTTCCCGTGGTCTACGTGGGCAATAATTGCCAAGTTGCGAATGTTCATTTTTGTTAACCTCCCAAGTGCACATCCTCTCAAGTATAGCAGTATCCAGGTAGTGATACAAGCGATTATTTTCGTGAGCCATTTGCGCTGCAGATATTTTCCGCCAGTTTAGCGAAAAAAGCAGCCATGTACTTCGCTTGGTCATGCTTAAATAAGCCTGCCTGCAGCGATGTTTACCAATTTATTAGGAATATGCGCTAAA
>JAGXTN010000086.1 GCA_018333455.1 Dethiobacter sp.
ATACGACCTCGTCGCCAGCCGCAAAAAGAACATTCGACAGGAGGCTGTTTTCATCCTTCCGCTGGTGCCGCAGGCGGCATGGGTGTCTACTCTGAAAATAGCATCTTCCATCTGCTTGGGCGGGTTTGAAACCCGCCCCTACATGGCATGAGCGAGTCATAAGTGTTCCCTTCTGCCATCCCAACAATTCCCCTCTCCCTGCGGGAGAGCAACCGGGCGAACACGCAGGTTCGCCCCTACAGCACCCTTCCCGGCTAATACCCGCATTCTGCGAAAGTCTACAATGCATGGGGGTTTAGAGAAGGCAAAAGGAGCTAGCAGATATTTGCCCAATTAGATGCAATAGTTTTTGAGAAGTTATAATTAAGGCTTGATTTCCTTCTCAGAGGTTCTAAGGGTAGAACCAGAGGCATAGCTATTTCTATCCTGCCTGAGGGGGTTTTTTGATGAGCAGAATTTTCCCATTATCTGTGGTGGCAATTATGTTCATTATTATTGTTTTGCCCGTGCTGCTCGCCCGTAGTTGCCGACACCCGGCAAGCGAGCGGCCGCGTGCGGCGGAGCGCATACCAATTCCCTCTCCCGGCGGAAAGATCCCCATCCTAGTATTTAACCATCTTAGTCAGCAATTGGTAGAAATGGAGTTGGAAGAATACCTGGTAGGGGTAGTGGCTGCCGAAATGCCGGCCTCCTTTGCGCTGGAAGCCTTAAAAGCACAAGCTATCGTTGCCCGCACTTACACTGTCAATAAAATGCGTTCCTTTGGTGGTGAAGGCTGCACCCGCAACCCCGGTGCCGACATCTGTACCGACCCTGCCTTCTGCCAAGCGTGGGAAAGCGAAGAACAATCCCTGTCTAAGTGGCCTGAGGCTGATGCCAGGCAATATTTGGATAAATTAAGACGAGCAGTAGCTCAGACTGCCGGCAAGGTGGTGCTGCATAACGGTCAGACGATTGATGCTGTCTTTCACTCCAACTGCGGCGGGCAGACAGAAAACAGTGAGGACGTTTGGCTTTCTGCCAGGCCCTACCTGCGTGGCAAGCTTTGTCCCTACTGCGACGATACTCGCTGGTCCCAGACCGAGCATGTTTATACCGGCGCGCAATTTGCCAGACAAATTCTGCCTTATGTGCAAGCCATCCCTGTCTCTTCCGCAGGGCAACCCCTGCTGGGTGCGGCTGAGCGCAGTAGCTCCGGGCGGGTTAGTCAACTTTCCGTGGCCGGTGAAAATATCTCGGGCCGTGATTTCCGCAGCGCCCTTCAGCTCCCCTCCACTAACTTCACCTGGCGTTTCGTAGGCGAGCAGGTCATTTTCACCGTCAGAGGCCACGGCCATGGAGTCGGTCTCTGCCAATACGGAGCCGACGGCATGGCTCGCGCAGGTAAAACTGCCAGAGAAATTATTTATTACTACTATACTGAGGTGACAGTCAATTCTCTGCCGCGTTGATGTATAAGCAGGAAATAAATGGACATACTCCCTTTTTAAGAGGTGGTGTCCAGATGAAAAAAGTTTTTACATCTCTTGCCCCGCTGAAAAAAATACGCCCAGGCAAAAAAGCCAGCCTATTCATCGGCTATCTGCTGGTGGTTGCCCTTTTAATCGCGCTAGTCACTTGGCGCGGCCTGGGTGACCCGTTGGAAATTACGCAGTCTATACCGGGTGAAGTCGGCGCAGGCAGAGAAGAACAACCGGCAGTTATGCCGGAGAAGCCCTTTGATCCTCGTGAGGATGGACTGGCGCAAGGGTTGTTGCCGAACGGGAGCGCCCTAGTAGAGCAGGCTATGCCGCAAGAAGCGATGCGTTGGCCGCTGGAAGGTCCAATCATTTTTGCCCATCAGCAAGTATACCGGATTGGCAATCAGTTGCGTTTCAATGTAGGTATCAACATCGGGGCGGCAGCAGGAGCCGCTGTGCAAGCCGCCTGGCCTGGCATGGTGGAGCAGGTCGCAAAAGACCCACGTCTTGGCTGGCTATTGCAAATCCGCCATGGCGGCGGCTACCTCTCGCAATATGCCAACCTGCAAGAAGAGCCCTATGTCTCGGTAGGCGACGAAGTAAAAAGCGGTGATTTGCTGGGGGTTGTAGGTGAAAGCGCAAGACTCGCAGCTTCCACAGGAGCGTTTCTTCACTTTGCAGTCTACAGGGACGGACAAGCTCTTGACCCGCTGCAATTTCTCTCTCCCCGTTAAAACAGCCTTCGGGCTGTTTTTTTTGGCTAGACCACTATGCCGCTTGCGGCACCATCAGAAGGATCAGCAGGCCCTCACCCTAGCCCTCTCCCGCAGGGAGAGGGTAATAGCCGGGAAGGGTGCTGTAGGGGCGAACCTGCGTGTTCGCCCGGTTGCTCTCCCGCAGGGAGAGGGTAGTTGTTGAGATGAGAGAAGGGAACACTTATGCCCTCGCCCCTACCTATGGTAAGCGCGCAGCGTTTTTTTTGTATAACCAGCAGGAAAAATGGCAGGATAACAGGAAAATAACGGGTGAAATGCTAAGTTTGAGGGGGGGTGGTGAGTTGAATGCACAGAATAGGCAGTTGGCGCTGGCGTTGCTCTTGATTATGACGCTGCTTGCCGCATACTCCTTCTGGTTCGATAGCTTATTTCCTTTGGCAAGGAAAGCTGCGCAAGAAAAAGTCACGACAGCAGAGCAGCTTGAGCTTGCCCTTCCTGAAACTACTCCTGCCAACCCCACAAGTGAGCGAGAAAAAAAGGGCATGACGCCTGCCGCCGCCGAGAGTTGGGCGCTTGCGCAATTATCAAGCAACGAAATGTTTTTGTTTAGTCTCTACGACTTTGAAACCGGGGAGACCTTTAATCATAATGGAGATGTGCGCGTATTTCCAGCCAGCCTGATTAAGACGCTAATCCTCCTTGTTTTTCTGGATGAGGTTAACCAAGGGCGGCAATCTTTGGACAATCTCCATATTTTAGGGAAATATGACCATTATGCAGCCGGAAACCGGGTTAAGGGAACGGGCTTTTTGCGCTTTAAGCCACCGGGAATCCAGTATGCGCACTGGGAAATTCTTTCGCTGATGATCTCCGAAAGTGACAACGTGGCCACAAACATCATCATTCGCCTGTTGGGGAAGGAGCTGATTAACCGGCGCGCGCAAGCATACGGCTTAACAGAGACTAAGGTCGCCCGGTTGATATTTGAGCGGGGTTCACGCGCGTCAATTCTTTCTACCATGAATGATCTGACAGCTCTGTTGGTATTGTTGGAAAACAGAAAGCTGATTGACGGTGAACTATACAATAAAGCGATTTTATTGCACCGTAACGCCAAGAAGCATAGAATCGGCAAATATGCAGCTTCTGAATTGGTGGTAGCCAATAAAATCGGTGACACATCTAACCGTGTAGCAGACATGGCGTTGATTTACTTTCCTGACCGGAAGCCGCTGGCCTTATCGGTGATGATTAAAACCCGAGATGGATCACGCATTTCTGCCGAGAGAAATGATGAGATTATCGCTCGCTTTGCCAAATACCTGCTTGATTACTATTTGCCTTGAGCTTAGCCGCTTGCTCCGGCAATCACAGCTTAACTGAGATTGTGTCATAATTGCCCCCCCGGCACATATATTGTTTACAAAATGCATAAAGGGGGCGGCTTAGTGCAGGACTATATCGAGCAGCGCGTCCTGGAAATAAGTAATTATATTCTTGAAACCGGGTCGACAGTCAGGCAAGTGGCGAAGATTTTCGGTGTATCCAAATCGACAGTTCACAAAGATATCACAGAGCGGCTACCATATATCAACCGATTTATCTTTCGAGAGATTAAAATGGTTTTGGAGAAAAACAAAGCGGAACGTCATTTGCGTGGCGGCGAGGCAACTCGCCAGAAATATTTAGGCGATTAATAAAAAATATGGAATTCATAAAAGGAAAAAAAGCTCAACTGCCGAACTAAATCAAGTATGGAAGCATTTTTGGGGAGACAAGCTGAAAAGGGGTGTTGGCCATCAATCTCGGAACCGATATGGGCATAGACCTGGGAACAGCCACCGTTTTAGTTCATCTGCGGGGCAAGGGCATCGTCCTTCATGAGCCTTCTGTGGTGGCAATTGAACAAAACACCCGCCAGGTTCTGGCAGTCGGTGAGGCGGCACAGAAAATGCTGGGTCGTACCCCAGGCAATATTGTCGCCACCCGCCCTTTGCGTGAAGGAGTAATTGCCGATTTTGAAATCACCGAAGTAATGCTCCGTCATTTTATCGGCAAAGTCTGTGATAAACGCCGACTGATTCGCCCTAGGGTCATCGTCTGCATCCCTGCTGCCACGACCGGCGTGGAGCAAAAAGCTGTCGTGGAAGCAGTGCTGCGCGCAGGCGTCCGGGATGCCTTCTTAATCGAAGAACCTCGCGCAGCCGCCTTAGGTGCCGGCCTTGATATTTTTCAGCCCACCGGTCATATGGTCGTCGATATTGGTGGCGGCACCACCGATGTGGCCGTGCTCTCTCTAGGTGAGATTGTGGTCACGGAATCGGTCCGTGTGGGCGGCGATAAGTTTGATGAAGCTATTGCGCGCTTCATCCGTAAGGAATTTAATCTGCTGATTGGCGAGCGGACGGCTGAAGCGCTTAAAGTGGAAGTGGGGACAGCTTTTGCGGGGAGCCGTTCCTTGGAGACGGAAGTCCGTGGTCGCGATTTGCTCTCCGGTCTGCCCCGTTCTTTTTTGGTTCGCACTGAACACGTTTTAGAAGCTATCCATGAGCCTCTTGACGCCGTGGTTGCAGCTGTGCGCAGTGTTCTGGAAAGAACACCGCCGGAGTTGGCTGGCGATATTATTGAACGGGGGATTGTGCTGACTGGCGGCGGCGCTATGTTAGACGGTCTTGGCAAATTGCTTAGCCGGGAAACGCGTCTCAATGTCTATCTGGCTCAAGATCCCATCGGGAGCGTGGCACTAGGTACCGGCCGCGCCCTGGTAGAACTGGAACGGATTAATCACACGCTGATTTCCCCTAATCGCCGGGCAGCAAACAGTTAAAAAAGTGGAGCCGTCCAAGATTGGACGGCTCCACTTTTTAGCTGTGTTTTTCCTGTAAAATGGTGTTCTTGGCAACTGCTAAGAAGGGGGCACCCCGCCCTAACGGGCACCACAGAGAACAGCACCTTTTTGTCTTCGCTAAACCCTTGCAGATATTGTAGACTTTCACATAATGCGGAAGCGAGCGTTAAGTGTCAGCAGCGTTTAGCGAACGGGAATTCACAGCGTTAAGACATGCCAATGGTTCACATGCAGTAAGCCCAGAGGTTTTGGCATGTTAGCGAGAATGACCGTTCGTAGCTGCGAAAACGTGCGAGCATAGCATTTGAGGAAGGTGACATTGCCCGGAATGCTTCAATGTCTCATCATAGTGACATTATCACAAGTTAAACACACCCTGTTTAACGAATAATTTGTCTTAATTTGTTTTTGTGGTATAATTTCGTTAGTTGTCCTGCGCTCATAAAGGAGGACAGTTCAGTAAATTAACTAAGGCAGGGGGCAAGCTATGTATCAGGTTTTGGGCAATATTCATGTTCATAGTAACTACTCTGATGGTAACAGTACCATCCCGGAAATTGCCCGAGCGGCCAAGGCGGCTGGCCTTGCTTATGTAATTATTACAGACCATAATAGTCTGGAAGGGCTTCCCGAAGAAGGTTTCATTGATGATGTGCTTGTTCTGGTGGGGAGCGAGATTAACAATGCTAAGCACCATTATTTGGCGTTGGGCATCACAGCGGAGATCCCACCGAACGACAGCGACCCTCAGCAGGTGATTGATGCCGTAAATAGACAAAACGGACTGGGCTTCATCGCCCATCCTTATGAAATAGGCTCTCCACTCGTTTTTAATAAACAGCATTTTTGCTGGTCAAAATGGGAGATAAGCGGCTTTACCGGCATGGAAGTATGGAATTGGTGTTCACAGTGGCGTGACGGAGTGAGAAATCTTCCACAGGGACTATACTACGCCTATCTTAACCCGTACGGCCCGATTAGCGGACCTTGCCCGCAGTCGCTGGCACGCTTTGACCAAATTTCCGCTCAACGACGGTTGGTGGCGATCGCCGGCAGCGATGCCCACGCTTGGCCAATCCGCCGCGGAATTATTCGTCGCACTATTTTCCCGTATGAATTTCTTTTTCGCACAGTCAATAACTGCCTGCTTTTGGAGAGCCCCCTCTCAGGCAAGCTAACAGAAGCCAAGCAACAAGTTTACGAGGCGCTTCGCTTTGGGCGTTCTTTTATCGTTAACTGCCGGGCAGGCAATCCCGCCGGTGTTATCTTTACCGCCAGCGATGGCCAGCGAGAATACGCCATTGGTCAAGTCGTGCCCTTCACCGACAATGCCAGTTTGCAAATTAATTGTCCCCATGAATTTAGCGGACGCTTGCGCCACAGAATTATTCATAACGGCAAGCTCCTAGACGAAATTCCCGGCTGCAATGTGAGCATCAAGGTAACTCAGCCCGGTACATATCGCCTGGAAGTCTACATCCATAAAAAACCTTGGATTTTTACTAACCCGATTTATTTTCAGACAAGCTCAACGCAAGGCGGAGACTGAAGCCGCAGCTGTGCATGGCAAGAGAGGAATATTTTTGCTATACTTGAAAAAAGAGGCTGACGCCGGAACTTTTACCCTCCCAGAGCGTGTCAAATTGTTAGAGGGTAAAGTTGCTGCGCCGGCAGAGGAGTTTGTTGGCAATGGAAGCTGTCACGCAGTTAATTGCTAGAGCCCAAAAAAAGGATTTAACGGCTTTTGAACAGCTCGTAAATGTTTACCAGGGGCGGGTCTTTGCGCTTGCCCAGAGACTGACAGGCAATCACGCGGATGCCCAGGATTTAGCGCAGGAAGCTTTTATCAGAGCTTACCGTGCTTTGGAAAATTTTCGTGGCGACGCTGACTTTGGTACCTGGTTACACCGGATTACGGTGAATGTCTGGCTAAACGGCCAACGTAAGCAGCGCGTGGGTACTTCTTTTTCATTGGATGAACCGTTCCAGACGGGAGAAGGCAAGATACTGCGAGAAGTGCCTTGCTCAGAGCATGACCCTGAACGGATGACGATGGATTTGCAGCTGAGTGAATTTATGCAAAAGGCGCTGGATGATTTGTCCAGAGAACAAAAAGCAGTCTTGTTGCTACGGGAAGTTGAAGAGCTTTCGTATGAGGAAATTGCTGTAACGCTAAACTGTTCGCTTGGTACGGTTCGTTCACGGCTCAGCCGGGCCAAAGAAGCCTTGCGCAAGCTGGTGTTGACAAAAGCTGCTGATTCCGGTGTAAATCTTAACTACAGGGAAACGGAGCATGAAGGCTCTCATGCTCGCTCGGAAAGGAGAGTAAAAGCTAGTGAAGTGCAGAGAAGTTAAAAGCTTGATATCTGACTGGCTCGACGGGTTGCTGCCGGAGCGGCAGCGGGAGTTTCAAGCTCATTTAGACGATTGTCTTCCTTGTTCTCGCCGTCTCCAAGAAATGAAGCTAGTCATGACTGCTCTTTGCAAACTAAAACAGCCTGTTGCTCCTCCGCCACCCGAATTTGCTGCGCAGGTAATGGCTCTTTTGAGATTGGAGCAGTTAAAACAGGAGCGCCATTTTTTTCGGATACCTACACGTTCCTTGGCATTAGCCGCCTCCATTTTACTTCTTTTTGGCATTAACGGACTTCTCCTTAACAGTTATGGTAACGGGGGGTTAATTGGCAGTGTGCTTGCCCCTTTCACAGCTGGCGTCCCTGCTGCTCGGCAATCGACAATAGAGCTTAACCGGGAAAGCTCGCCGCTGCAAAAGCCGTCGACCGAAACAGACGCTCCCGGCAAGCCTGTCGAAACAGAGGATAATCTGCCGGAAGCTGTGCCTGGTGAGCTCATCCCGGCGCAGCCGGGTGGTCTGACGGCAACTCCTCTGCTTGAGCAGCCTGTTGCGATAGCAACTAATAAGCCTCAAAGGCAAAAGGCAATTCCTGTAAAGCAGGAGCAGTACGCAAATTTGACGACACAAGAACGAATCCCGCAGGACAGCCTAGCAGAAACAACAAAAGGACCGATTCTTTTGGCAGCGCCTCTGCAGCCAAGGCAAACGAGTGTCCAAGAATTGATTTTGCCGGAGCCACAAATTTTCATTAATCGCAGGCGAGTTACGGAGAGCACGGTGGTCAGAATAAATGTGCAACAACTGACCATGGCTTCGCAAGTGCTGGCTTCAAATGCCAGATTGCAGGGTGCGACGCCTACTTTGGAAGAAACAATCTTTACGCAGGATGGCCGTTTGATCCGGATTCACCAGTTCGAAGTGCCATTTACGCAGGCGAACCAGTTTGTGGCAGGCACAACCTTGCTTGGCAAATTAGTTGCGGAAGAGCAGTTTCGCGCTGATATCACGAGCGACTACGCTGAAAAACTGACTTACTATGAACGATTGGCTAGGCAGCGCCTGCTTGCGAGCGGCGATGAGGCAGAGCGGTTAAATAAAACAATTAATGAATTGCTAAGCCAAATGGCTGGATTGGATAGAAGCACCAGAACTACGCAAAATGTGACTGTCTGGCTGGAGAGTTAAGCATACAAGCCCCTGCGAGTTAAATGCGGGGGCTTAGTTTTTAAGTATTTCTTTTCCATTGTCAGAAGGAGGCGAATCCAGTATAATAATAGCGTTGTATAAGAGAAGGTGGTGCTTTTTTTGAGAAAAGGCGGAAGATACGCATTTGCACTTATTTTGCTGGGAGTGTTGTCAGTAGCAACCTGGGGTTGCTCTGTTTGGTTGCGCATCCATGATAATCCCGTGATTCCCGACAGTTCGGCTCTCCCGCAGACGAGTAATCCCAGTGGGGAGAAAAACATTACTAACATCCTGCTCCTAGGTCTTGACCAGTTGGGGAATGAGCGGGCTCGGGCTGACACTATTATGGTGATGAGTATCAATGAAGATACAGGTAATGTTTCCTTAATTTCAATTCCACGCGATGCCCGAGTAGAAGTACCGGGAAGGGGACAGGACAAGCTAAATCACGTCATGAGCTATAAAGGCGGAATCTCGCAAATGAAAAGCACGGTGGAGGGACTGCTGGGCGTTCCGTTGCAGCACTACGTCTTTACCAACTTTAACGGCTTTGCCAGCTTGGTAGATATTCTCGGCGGGGTTGAAGTGGACGTGCAACGCCGGATGGTTCATTTGTCGGCGAATTATCCCATCAATTTGAGGGCAGGCAGGCAGCGTCTTAGCGGCGACCAGGCGCTGCAGTATGTTCGTTACCGCGGCGATGCGGAAGGTGATTTTGCACGCATGCGCCGGCAACAGGAATTTCTCAAGCTGGTCTCGGCAGAACTGCTCCGCCCCAGAACATTGCTGAAACTGCCCAGATTGCTGGAAGAAGCAGCCACTCATATCCGTACTGATTTGCCGCTCCAGCAGCTGCTCGCTTTTAGCCGCCGAGCCGCCAAGCTTAATTTATCAGAAGTAGTCACAGTTACTCTCCCCGGAAAGAGCATCAATGTAAACTCTGTGTCTTATGTGCAGCTGGATGAAGCTGTCCTGCAGGAGACGGTGCGGCGCTACCTGCTCTGGGAGGAAGAAAGTATCTCGCAAACATCTTCGCAGTAATAAAAAAAGCGAGGATTGATGTTTCTGTATTGAGAATATTTCAGAATAAATGGGCAGGAGATGGAAGATGAAAAAAATTCTCTTTTTGCTCTTTGCCATTGGTGTCTTGGCCGGTGTTTACACCGCCGTGCAAAACGATGTCGCAGAATGGGATTTGCGCGATGTGGAAATCAGCGTTGCCTTCGAGGAAGTACGGCAGCTTGCCAGGGAAGCCAATCTTGCGCCGGCAGAAGTCTTAACTCAGCTCCGCTCTTTGGGTGTGACGGCTGTAGCTATCGGTGAAGCAGAGGTAAGGCGTTATCAAAATGATGGTGTTCTGACTGCTGCTACAGGCAGTCAGCTAATTCATAGCTGGCGACTGACCGGGGAGAGCAGCTCCGTGCTGCTGCCCTTGCTGGAAAGCAAGCTAATTCAGCCTAACACTACCTATCTTTTGCTCGAGGATAAGCTATTGGCCAAGCGGCTTGCGCATAAAGCGGAGCTTAAATTGCAAAAGCCTGTCCGTACCGACTTTAGCCGGCAGCCCTTCCTGATTGAGATAGATGAAGATTTAGAGCGTGTGCTCGGTCTGCGCATCGGTCTTGACCCGGCGGATGTAGCTCTTTTGCGCCAAGCCGACTTGCGCTTGGTGCCACGACCGGATAATGCTTTTTTAACCAGCGAAGCTGCAGTAAGGGAGACGCTGGGCGAGTTTTTTGCGTTGCCGGCGGAAGCCCTTTCTGCGATCATGTTTGACGGGCCGGAAGTAACCGGCTATCCTGATCACTTGGCGGCGGCGGCAGCCGCCATCCGCGAGTCAGGCCAAGCGCTGGGAATTGTCGAATTTGCAAAGCGTCCGGCGGGAATTTCTCAACTCTCTGCCCTTGTGGGCTACCAAACTCTGTTGATCCACCCGAACCAGCCGGGAAGGCCTGTTCAATCAATCGCAAACTCTGTCCAGGAACGCCGTGTGCGCCTTGTTTACATTCGCCTGCCGCTAGCCGAAGCGAACCCGCTAGCCGAATCGCTGGCGCTGGTTGAAAGCGTGACGGAGGTTTTGGCGAGTTATGGCTATCGGGGAGCTACGGCTCGGGCTGTCAGCTTGCCTGGCCACGAGCCGCCGCAGCTCTTGCTGATGCTGCTAGGTCTTGCCGCCGCCGCCGCCTTGCTCGTCTCCGCCATTTTGCGCCGCGAAACATGCCTGCTCTGGTTAGTTTTCGTTGGCACTTTTGCCGGCTTACTGCTCATGTTCCCGCTTTTTTCCGTCAACGTGGCATTGCAGTTTGGCTCTGTGTTGGCAGCGCTGCTCTTTAGTCTTTTGGCTGTGGTAAGCCAGCAGCTAAACAGGCTGCCCTTGCCGGTCAAAGACGATAGAGCTGCGCTTAGCTGGTCTTTAGTTACGATCTGCCGCACATTTTTGCTGGTGGCTGCCGGAGGCGCTCTGGTTGCGGCACTTCCTTCCACGCCATACTTTGCCGGTGGGACAGCCCTTTTCCGCGGCGTTAAACTGGTTCATGTGCTGCCGCTGGTGGTGCTTGTGCCACTCGCAATCAGTCGTATTTTTTACTGTCAGTCTCCAGGCTGGACGCTTGCTCGTCTGATACATGTCATCGGCAGTTTTTTTTCCCGTCCGCTGCTGCTGTCTTATTTAGCAGCCTTTCTAACCTTGGCTACAATCGGTCTTTTTTATGTGGCTCGTACCGGAAATGTTCCCGGAGTCCCTGTTCTTGCCCTGGAATTGCGCCTGCGCGAGCTGCTTGAATCCTTATTAGTCGTCCGCCCTAGATTTAAGGAGTTTCTCTTTGCCTACCCGGCAGCACTGCTGGGCCTGGCTTTGCTGGCTAAAGGCTCGCGCTCTGTCATAACTACTGCCTTGGTAGTAATCGGCTCCATTGCTCCCGTCTCCATGGCAAATACCTTTATGCATTTTACTACGCCGACCGCTTTTTACAGCGCTCTTTTCCGCTCTTTTAACGGTCTCTGGACAGGAGTTGCAGTCGGACTGATTCTTTATGGAGCTCTTATTTTGCTCACCCGCTTCTGGGAGAATAAGGTGAAAATTTCATGAAAAAAATTGTTATCTCCGGTTATTATGGTTTTAATAACGCCGGTGACGAAGCAATTCTGGAGAGTATAGTGACAACGTTAGACTCTCTCGCAGCCGAGCAGGGCGAGACATTGCAATTTACCGTCCTCTCTGCGGAACCGGCCACTACAGCCGCCCGCCTAGCCGTTAATGCGGTAAGTCGCACTAATTTCTTGGCTATCGTGCGCGCCGTCCTAGGATCTCACGCCTTAATCAGCGGCGGCGGCGGCCTTCTGCAAGACAGTACCGGCCGCGGCCTTTCCATCCCCTATTACCTTGGGCTTGTACTGCTGGCAAGCTTGCTAGGCAAAAAAACCATCTTTTACGCCCAAGGCATCGGGCCCATCCGTAAAAAATATAACCGGCTTCTGACTAGGCTAATCGTTAACCGCGTTTCCCTGATTTCCGTTCGCGACCAAGGCTCCCTCGACGAGTTGCTCAAGCTCGGTGTCACACGCCCTCAGCTGACGCTGACTGTGGATCCCGCCTTTCTGTTGGAGCCGGCAGATCCAAACGGAAGAGCCGCCGCGGTTATTGAGGCGCTACCTGTCGGCAAACCGGTGGTGGGGATTGCCGTTCGTTCCTGGCATGAGGAAGCAAAAACATTAACGGCCATTGCCGCCGCCGCCGATTGCATCACCCGGGAGCTTGCCGCCGTCACCGTGCTTGTTCCGATGCATTATCCTGAAGATTTGGCGGCAGCGGAAAAGCTAGCCGGTTTGATGAAGTCCCAGACTGTTATTTTGCAGGAGCCACTGGCTCCCCGCGAGCTTTTAGCCGTTTTTAATTGCTTTAGCTTGGTCTTGGCCATGCGCCTCCACGCCTTGATTTTCGCTGCGCTTGCCGCCGTACCGCTACTCGGTATCGCCTACGACCGCAAAGTAGGCGCTTTTCTAGAGCGGCTGGGTCTGAGCAGCGCCGAGGAGCCGGGAGCGCTGGAAGCCGTTCAGCTGACGGCTCAAGCGTTGGAACGCTGGCAGGGGAGGGACCAGCTACGACGCCTCCTGCGAGAAAGAAACTTTGCCTTTCGTCAAGATGGCCTGCAGTGGGCCGGACGTGTGTTGGCTTTTATCCTCAAGTAAAGGCGGGGCTGCTTATGCAGGAATTTATTCTAGACATTCCCACCGATGCAGTTACTCTTGCTGAGGCCGTGGCTTGGGCGCAGGAGAAGCTTAGCCAGAAACGTCCCCACTTTATTGCTTCGGTCAATCCTGAAATTTGTTTATCTGCCCGCCGGAATAGTACTCTGCAGGCGGCGCTGCTTGCTGCTGACCTGAGGATTCCTGACGGAATCGGCATTGTGCTCGCCTCTCGGCTATGCGGCGGACAGATTCGTGAGCGGGTGACCGGTATAGACCTGATGGAGGAGTTGGTAGCCTTAGCGGCTGCGGAAGGAAAAAAGGTCTTTCTTTTCGGCGCTGCGGAAGGGGTGGCTACCGCCGCCGCCTCTAAGTTGAAAGAGAGATATCCCTCATTATTAGTGGCAGGAACGGCGCACGGCTACCTGCCGCAGGCGGCAGACGAAGAAATTGCCTGCGACATAGCAGCTTCCGGCGCCGACATGGTTTTTGTCGCCCTTGGCAGTCCTCGCCAAGAGCTGTTTGTGGCCAAACATGGGGCAGCTTCCGGCGCTAAACTTTTGATGGTTGTGGGCGGCTCCTTCGATGTGCTTTCCGGCCGCCTGAAACGGGCGCCGCTGCTTTATCAGCGCTTGGGGCTGGAATGGTTTTACAGGCTGATTCAGCAGCCTAAACGCATTTTACGCGTGCGGATTATGCCGGCTTTTCTGGCTGCGGTAACGCAGCAGAGGCTTTTTACCAGTGGTAGGAGGCAGTGTTAATCCAAGAAAACCCTTCTGTAAAACAGGGATTGTAAAAAGTGTTCATTTGTGATAAAACCATACTGTAGGCCTAAAATAGGTTTGCGTTGATATTGAGAAAAGAAAAGAGAGAAAGGGCTTTATTTGCCTGAGGGGGACTAATCATGCAGCAGTATCTTTATCTTTTTGGCATCGCTTTTTTAGTTGCGCTGTTTACTACGCCGCTCGTCTCGCGTCTTGCCTTCAGCATTGGGGCTCTGGACAAGCCGGGTAAGCGCAAGATTCATGACCGGATCATTCCTCGTCTGGGTGGGCCGGCCGTTTTTCTCGGTTTTCTTGCTGCTGCCGCTCTTTTGCTGGGTGACGACCAGCGGGTGGTCGGGCTGATTGCCGGCGGCACAGTCATTCTGCTCCTTGGCGTGGCCGACGATATCCGCGGGATTTCGCCAAAAACAAAACTGTTAGGTCAAACGGTGGCCGCCATTATTGTGATCATCTCCGGGATTCAGATTCAACTCGTTAGCAATCCCTTTAACGGTTATTTCTATCTGGGCATCTTGGGTGTGCCGTTCACTATTTTTTGGATAGTTTCTGTCACCAATGCTGTCAACTTAATCGATGGCTTGGATGGTTTAGCCTCCGGCGTTTCCGTTATCGCACTTTTGACTTTTGCTTTAATCGCCCACCAGATGGGTCAAACCACCGTACCGCTTTTGTCTATTGCTCTTGCCGGCGCAGTTTTAGGCTTTCTCCGTTATAATTTTTTTCCGGCAAAAATCTTTCTCGGTGATTCCGGCAGTATGTTTCTCGGTTTTATGATTTCGGTCTTGGCCGTCTACGGCTTGCTAAAAGGAATAACTGTGGTGGCCTTTATCGTGCCGATTATCGTCTTGGGTGTGCCAATTTTCGATACCTGTTTTGCCATTTTTCGCCGCTTCCGTGCGCATAAGCCGATTTTTCAGGCAGATAAAAAGCATATTCACCACCGGTTGCTAAGCAGGGGACTTTCGCATCGTCAGACTGTATTGGTTATCTACGGTATTTCTGTCTTTTTCAGCATGAGCGCCCTCTTAATCATGCGCACCGGGCTGGTTTTTTAGAGGTCGGATGTCAGAGGTCGGACTCGTTGTTGGCATTGATAAAGCAACAACTTTTTTCTGAGGGGATAAGCTAAAGGCCCCTCAGTTTTTGCGTGTGCTTAGTGATGGGGAGGAAGGATCATGAAAAAAAGATGGCTCCTTGCATTGGTTTTGTTGCTGCTAGCGGTAGCACCGGCCGGTTGTAGAAGTAACCCGGCTGCGCCTAGCCTTCCGGAGCAAGATTTGGAGGCAGTACCGGAACAAGAAGTTATCAAGCGAGTGGAACCGGTGATGGTGGTAGTTGATAATTATCGTAAAGCCAGACCACAGTCCGGATTGCAGGAAGCCAGCATTGTCTACGAATTTATGGTGGAGGGAGGCGTGACCCGCTTCCTGGCAGTTTATGATCGGCTCTTTGCGCAGGATGTGATTGTCGGACCTATTCGGAGCATGCGGCCGCATTTAGCGGCACAGGCTAGGGAACACGGTAAAATAGTGGCGCATTCCGGTTATTCATTTCGAACTGAGGAATTAATTCGCAGTTTAGGCATTAAGGAAATAACCAGCTCTACCTACTTGTTTCGTGATTCCGCGCGGCTGGCGCCTCACAACCTTTACACCAGCCTGGAAAGGCTTGCCGCTGCCCGCGGTAATGCCGCTGTGCGGGCGGAGACAGTGACAGAAAGCAGCCTGCCGGACGGCTATGAATTGGCGAGCAGCATCGAAATAAGCTATAATAGCCAAAACATAATTAGTTACCAATTTGCTGCGGAGAGCGGAGTATATCTGCGCTTTATCAACGGCAGTCCGCATCAAGATCGGGAGACGGAGCAGCAATACAGCGCTTATCGGGTGATTGTGCGCAGCGCAAGGTATGTAAATGTGCCTGGAACTGAGCTTGTGGAAGTTGATTTGACAGGTGCAGGTCAGGCTTTATTGTATCAGGCAGGGCGAAAATATGAAATCCGCTGGGAGAAAAGCGACGGAAAGACACGTTATTTTTATCAAGACGGAACGGAGCTGGATTTGCGCTTTAACAATACTTGGATTCAAATTACTAACTAAGCCGGAAAGCAAGTTGCGTTTTGAGGGAATAGCCAATGTCAAACAGCACCATCTTTAAATGGACAGGAATCGTGGCAGGATTACTGGTTTTTTCCAGACTGCTAGGTTTTGTGCGAGAAGCTGCCATTGCTTATCGCTTCGGTGCTTCGGCGGAAACTGATGCCTATATGGCGGCGGTCGTCTTGCCCCAGCTTTTGTTCTTATCTTTTAACGATTCGATTAAAACTGCTTTTATTCCGGTGTACGGGGAGTACCATCGGGAGCGGGCAGGCCAGTCTCTGGCGCTGACTTCATTTGTCATTCTTGCCGCTATGCTTACGCTCTTTAGCGTCGCGCTGGTAATCTCTGCTCCCTGGGTTGTGCGGCTGGTCGCGCCTGGTTTTAGCGGCGAAAAGTATGAGAGCACCGTAGTGATGGCAAGAATCCTACTGCCAGGACTTTTATTTATGGGCTTGTCCGGTCTTTCCAGCGGTGTATTGCATACCAAGAGAAATTTTTTAATTCCGGCTATTCCGGCCTATGCCAGCAATCTGATTATTATTGGCACAGCTCTTTTGTTAGGGATGCGTTACGGCATTGTTGGCCTGGCCTGGGGGACTACGGTCGGGTTTGCCAGCCAGTTTTTTATCCAGTTGCCGGCGGTCGCCAGGCATGGTGTTTTTCAGGGAAAGTTAGATTTGCGGCATCCCGGGCTGAGAAAAATGGCGGTGGTACTGCCGCCGATTTTGCTGGGCGGCGCAGCCATTGAGATAAAGACGTTGGTAGATCGGATGTTTGGCTCCCTCTTGCCTGACGGAAGTCTGACGGCACTTAGTTTTGCCAGCCGGATTTATCTGTTGCCAAACGGGATAATTGTTTTAGCGCTATTGACGGTGATTTATCCCACGTTGGTCGAACTAAACGTGGAGCGTAAAATGAAGGAGTTTAAGGCCATTTTCCGCCAGGGAGCAGGCCTGATTATACTGCTGATCCTGCCTATCATGGTGGGGCTGCTGCTTTTGCGCGAGCCTGTGGTACGTCTAATCTTTGAGCGGGGCGAATTTGGCATGTTGGCTACTGCTAAGACGGTGAATGCTCTGGCCTTTTACAGTATAGGGCTGTTGCCGCTCGGGATGATGCTGCTGATAAAAAGGGTTTTTTTCGCTTTAAAAGATACGCGCACCCCTATGCTAGCCATGCTCTTTACCGGGCTGCTCAACATTTTCTTTAACTGGCTGTTAATTAAACCGTTGGGATTGGGCGGGATTGCTCTAGGCACTTCCTTAGCCGTTTATGCGGGGGCTGCGGGGCTGTTGGTCTTGCTGCGCATGAAGATTGGCGCTTTTGCCGGTCGCCAACTGTTGCTCACCTTGCAAAAGAGCTGCTTGGCTGCTCTTCTGATGGGGATTGTGGTACAGCTTGGCAGTAATTTTCTGACCGGCGGCAGTTTTGTCCGGCAGGTTCTGGAGCTGGGTAGTCTGATTGCTCTCGGCGCGGCCGTCTATCTGCTCGCGGCTTACTTGCTGCGGGTGGAGGAGTTGGCAGTTGGGTTAAGCATCATCCGACGAAAAATTAAAAGATAGTTTCATCGACTGCCAACTCCGGCAGTCGTTATTTTTTTTAGAGCCTATACATAAACTGTCTTTCTTTGGCAAAGATAGCAGATAGTATAACTTGATTTTGGAAGGAGCTGTTTCCATGAACAGGAGGAAATGGGCAATCTTGGTTGCGCTCGCGCTGACAAGTATGCTGGTCGCCAGCGGCTGCCCGCCTAGGAATGATGTCACGCCACCGCCAAACGGGGTAAGGGAGGAACTGGATATTAGCGCGCTAGTGGGGCAATGGGTGTATTCAGCCCATAGTAACATCTTGCTTCTGCCTGCGCAGCGAGACAATTGCGTTGCTTGTCATGACGGCGGAGCGTTTGCCGGAGGGCTTAATGAAGTGGCGGCGATTGAGCGCGATTTCTTTGTTTCTATTGACTGCCGGGCATGCCATAGCGGCCAGGGGATGGAGTTGCTTGCGGCCGGCACTGTTGATTTGCCTACGGCGGAAGGAGTGGGCGGTGGCAGCGGGGCTCAGTGTATGGCTTGCCATAATTCGCGGCGGACGCCGGATATCAATAATCCGGAGCGGCCTGCACCGCATTACAGCAGTCAGGCAGATGTGTTTACCGCCAGCGGCGGGCTGCGGGCAGAAGGATTTGACTACGGCAGCACGACAGCTCATTCGGAACTGACTAACAGTTGCGTTGACTGCCATATGACAATGGGAGAAGGTGGTTTCCGGCAACATACCTTCCGGATTGACGATGTGCAGGCAGCGTGCGGCCAATGTCATCAGAATATCACAACTTTCAACTTGCCGGCCGGTAAAGATTATGACGGCGACGGTGAGCAAAAAGGCTTCCAGGATGAAGTGACAGGATTATTGCGCGTGCTGGAGGAGGCTATCGGGGCAGCAATAGGCGGAGGCAGCTTTGCGGTGGAAGCCGGCAGAATTCGCTTTATGGATGCAGCCGGCGAACCGCTTGCCGAAGTGCCAAATGAAGTGTACCAAGCGGCGTTTAACCATGTGTTAATTACTCAAGACGGCAGCTTGGGCGTCCACAACCCCATTTATACGGTGCAGCTTCTGCAGCAGGCTTACCGGGCGCTGACCGGCAATGATGTGCCAAACGCCACCATGATCTAATTAGCCACCTATGCTGCCTAGTTCTGCTCTCACCACGCCCTCACCCTAGCCCTCTCCCGCAGGGAGAGGGGAATTGTTGGGATGGCAGAAGGGAACGCTTATGCCCTAGCTCGTGCCACGTAGGGGCGGGTTTCAAACCCGCCCAAGCAGATAGTAGATGCTAATTTCAGGGCAGTTTTTGAGCCAAGCAAAAGAATCTCCTGCTCAAGTCAGCGGGAGATTCTCTTTTTTGAGTGTCACTCTCCCTCCGTTTTTACATTTTCCCTCTCCCTGCGGGAGAGGGTTAGGGTGAGGGCAGGGTTTAGGTCAAGGCTATGGCAATGGTGGACGATTTTCGTCTGCCTGTCGGTGGTGCAAGTTCCGCCGAAAGGGCGGCGGCAGCAGTTGGCAACGGCATTACGAAAGAAAGTCAGCCTTTCAGCGCGGTTAGCATAGCGCCAACCGTCATGCCGGCGAGAATAGCATAATCTTCTGTATGCAGATAGCTATTGGCGCAGTCATCAAAGAGAATGGTGGCATTTGGCGGGAATTCTTCGTCCCCCTGCCAGAGTATGTATAAAAGGGGAACACGGGGAAGGGCGGGAATAATATACGCGATATCGCCGTGCTTTGCCTGTTCCCCACCCAGTTTTTCTGCGGCTAGCGCAAAATCAGCTGGACGTCCGCCGAATTTCTTCACAAAGGGAATGACGGCACGGTTTTTGAATGGCTCAAGGTAAAGGCTGCCACCCGGAAGGTCTTTATAGGAGATCCAGTTGCGCGAGAGCGCAGCTCCGGTAGAGTGGCTCAAGTAGTGCAAAAGCAGGATAGCCGTAATTAGCGGTGCTTCCGCTTGGCCGCAGTTAACCGAAACAAGCCCGTCGGGGTAGCTGACAGCGTATTTCTGCCCCAAAAAAGGCACAGTAAAGCGTTGTTTGTGCAAATCATAAAGGCAACCGCTGTTAGCCGCCATCTCCAGCGCCGGTTTCTGGGCAAAAGCGCTGCGCGCTACACTGATGGTTTCGTCTAAGTTATAGGGGTTCTTATTCATTATTTCGCCTCCCCAGCTTTTATCGTTTTGATTATATCATGGGGGAGGCGAGCGGTCAAAAAAACTCAAAAAGCGAACAAAACCAGTTAAAAGAAAAGTTAAAACTAAATTCTTAATATTCTCATAAATTCAGCAGCAGGAAAATTGCATCGCTTGGTGAATATTGGGATGATGAAGGAGTACATTATGCTGGGAGGGGGAAGGATCTTAGAAGAGTTGTGAGCTAAATTTTTTTTTAAGGAGATGAAATTGCAATGCAACAGGTTCGCTTCCGAATTATGATTCTCGCAGCTTTTGTTTGTTTGTTGACCGCCACCCTCACCTTAGTTGGTAGGCATGTGGCCGGCTGGGCGGGTCTTTTGCTCGGCTTTGCCTTGGGCTTATCGTTATCACTAGTTATCTGCTATATAATGCTTGCTTCTGTGGATGCGGCAATCAGCGCATCCATAAATAACACAGCCAGAGCCATTAAAGGCGACCTTTCTGATGTTACGGAAAAGCAGGACTATGGTTGGGGACAGATTAACGAAATGGCCGAAAATATCCGGCGCATGGTTAAAGGCACGCGCAAGTGGTTTGGACTTGTTAAAGAGATTAACGCCAAACTGACGGCTGCCGTGGGGCAGATTATCGCCGGTACAGAACAGGTCCGCAGCGGCAGCCAAGACCAGGCAATGCAAGTGAAGGAATTGCTTAGAAGCATTGAGCAAATGGCGGTATCATCGGAGAGTTCGGCTCGACAGGCTAACGATGCAGTCCAAGTCGTCGATTCCACCAGTCGTACTGCCCGGCACGGGGGAGAAGCTGTGGAGAACGTCAGCATGAGCATGAACCGGGTCGGCGAACAGATGGCCACCTTGGAACAGAGCTCCGTCAGAATCGGCGAATTTATGCAGGTGATTGAAGATATTGCCTCGCAAACTAACTTGTTGGCACTCAATGCGGCGATCGAGGCGGCTCGAGCCGGTGAGCAAGGACGAGGCTTTGCTGTGGTAGCCGAGGAGGTACGACGCCTTGCGGAAAACTCCGGTCGCGCCACACAGGAAGTGGCGGCAATTATTACTGAAATTCAGCAGGCGATCAAGGGCACTGTGAACGCCATTCAGGCCAGCATAGACCTGACTAAAGACACTGCTCAAGCCTTTAGCTCGATTATCAGCCAGATGGATGTTACCGCCGCAACCATTAACCGTTTGGCAGAAACGGCGAGCCAACAGGCAAACGGCACCGGGGGAATGCTGGGCAACGTCCAGTCGATTGCCGCCGTGGCTCAAGACTCCGCCGCCAGTTCTCATGAAACAAGCGCTGTAGCTCAGGAGTTGCTCAACGTCTCTGTGGAGTTGAAAAAAGTGGCCGACATCTGGAAATTCTAACAGAAAGCCGCAGCCGTCAGCTAGGCAATTTTAGATAAAGTCGATGTGAAGAGGAATCAGCTGCAGTAATTTTAAAAATGCTGATTCATCTTTTAGTTGTTGTCGATCAGTACCTTTGGCATCCGCCGATTCTTTTGGGCAGCAAGCAGGAATCCAAGCAATTCTTCGCGAAATTCTTAACTTGAAAAAAATTGCTATTTATCTGCCGAAATGGAGGAGCGCAACCATGTCAAGATTGCCGGAATATATCGGACCAGCCGCCTTTGGCTTAAAAATGGGGGTGGTGCTGCCGGGCACAGATTTAAAGGAAATGGTAGTTTCAGCCCTAAAAAAAGTTTCCCAAGACGAATTATTGGATGATAATGACGTTATTTGCGTGACGGAGTCGGTAGTCGCCCGTTCGCAGAATAATTTTGTTTCTGTAGACGATGTGGCCAAAGAGTTGCGGAGCAAGCTTAAGCTTGCCGAAGACGGAAAAGTAGGCGTAGTTTTTCCGATCACCAGCCGCAACCGGTTTTCTTTAATTCTCGAAGGGATTGCCCGTGCTGTGCCTCGGGGTGAGGTCATTGTCCAGCTCTCCTTCCCAAACGATGAAGTAGGCAATAGAATCATCTCGCCGGAAGCGGCGGAAGAGTTGGATTTAACAAAGGGTTATGTCCATTTTTCAGAGTTGGCGAGCCATGATTGCCGCCATCCGATTACGCAAGTAGATTATCTTGCCATGTATGGTCAGGTAATCGCAGAGCAGGGAGCCAAAGCCACCGTTATTCTTAGCAACGACCCAACGCAAATTAGCGTCTTTGCTCCGGATGGGGTAATTGCCGCCGATATTCATACACGCGATGCCACTCGCAAAAAAATCTGGAAAATTAACAGCAATGTGATTACCCTCCAGGATTTGTGCCGGGAAGGGGAGAGTTGGTGCGAGTGGGGTTTGTTGGGCAGTAATATGTCAGCCAATAAAAAATTAAAACTGGCTCCCAGAGAGGCATCCCTCTTTGCCCGGGAGCTGCAGGAGGCAATCTATATTGCCACAGGCCGCAAAGTGGAAGTGTTGGTGTACGGTGACGGCGCCTACAAGGACCCGAGCACCGGAATCTATGAGCTTGCGGATCCTATGCCGGTTTTTGGCATGACAGAGGGAATCAGCGGCCGTTATCGTGAGGGGATTAAGTATAAGTATCTGGCGGATGTTTGCCATGCCGAAGGGAAAAGCAGCTTGGAAATCGAAGCGCATTTGGCAGATCAGTCTGAGCAGTTTTTTGCGCAGGACCATATTTTGACCGGGGGCACAACTCCGCGGCGGACAGAAGATGTGATTGCCAGCTTGGCCGATTTGGTGAGCGGTTCGGCCGATGCCGGCACGCCCGTAATTGTCGTCAAGAATATCTTCCGCTAATAGAGGCTAGAAATTAGAGGTTAGAGGTTAGAAATTAGAAATTAGAGGCTAGAAATTAGAGGTTAGAGGTTAGAAATTAGAGGTTAGAAATTAGAAATTAGAGGCTAGAAATTAGAGGTTAGAGGCTAGAAATTAGAGGTTAGAAATTAGAAATTAGAGGTTAGAAATTAGAGGTTCTCTGCTAATCTCCTCTCCCTGCGGGAGAGGGCTAGGGTGAGGGCAGCATGAAGGCATTCTGCCATATTAGGAAATTATGTAGGGGCGGGTTTCAAACCCGCCCTCACCAACCGGTTTTCAGGAACGAATTTCCGCCGAACGGGCGGCAGGCAGGCGGCATGGTTGTCTACTTTAAAATGAAGGAGGGAAGCGGATGGAGACGGGTCTGAAGGGCGAAGCGACCGTTAAAGTGTTCAGAGGCAATACGGCAGTCGCCGTAGGCTGCGGCAGTGTGCCGGTTTTTGCCACACCCATGTTAATCGCATTGATGGAAAACGCGGCGATTAACGCGCTACGGGAAGAGCTGCCGACGGAACAGACTACGGTGGGGACAAATGTAGACGTGGTTCACCTGGCGGCCACGCCTGTTGGCATGACTGTCACTGCTCGTGCCGAGCTGGTGCAGATCGACGGGCGGCGATTGTTCTTTGAGATTACGGCGGAAGATGAGGCGGGGCTGGTGGGCCGCTGCCGTCATGAACGGTTTGTGGTGGAGAGGGAAAGATTTCTGGCCAGAGTCGGTCAAAAGCAGGCTCAGTGGGGAAACCAGTAAGTTTCTAAGTAGACTGGTTCCAATTGCCGTTTTTCCATCGCCAGCGCCACCGTTTCATAAAGCAGGTCGAGTCTGGCAAGGAAGACTTGTTTTCTGCCTTGCTGCTCAGGTCCAAAGGGGACGAGGAAAAAATTTTGCAGGCGAATAATCTGCTGGGCGTTTTGTAATACTTCTTCCGAGTCACCGTTGCTAATCAGCGCCAGTACCACTGGGTAACCGGCTTGCAGATGGCGCACTGTTTTGGAGAGGGGCGCGGCGGTAGCGCTGGTGTTGACAAGTTTTGCCAGAAAATTTCCAGGGCAAGGGGCGATGACCAGCAGGTCGAAAATTATCTCTTCGCCGCATACATCGCCTGCTTCTTCAGCCAGCAGCTTAGTCAGCAGTTCCCGTCCAGTTATCTGCTCCAGCAACCGTTTTGTTTCCAACAATTGTGTTCCTAGCTTATGGTCTTCGCCGGTAGCAAGGAAAAGCGGAAAAACGCTTGCGCCGGCAGCCACCATCTTTTTAATTTCAGTTAGAATGGCGGGCAGTGTAAAGTGGCCTTCCGGTAAGGCAAAGCCGATTTGTTTTCCTTCTAGGCGCATAAAGAACCCCCTTCGCAGTCGCAGTTATATATATGCGCACCAAAGGGGGTTCGTGCCTGTCCGGTTTTGTTTAGCTTGTTGTGTCTTGTTTAGAGGGAGAGGATTTTTTCAAGCCCGTAGCAGACGCCTTCCCTGTTCATCACTTCTTTAATGGCCAGGACCACGCCGGGCATGAATGAACTTCTGCTTAGACTGTCGTGGCGGATGGTCAGCGTCTGCCCTACGCCACCAAAGATTACTTCCTGATGAGCCACCAGTCCCGGCAAACGTACGCTATGCAGTCGGACGCCGTCCATGTTGCCACCACGGGCGCTTTTCACCTTTTCCAGCTCTGCCACAGCCGCTCTGGTGCTTTGACCTCTCGCTTGCAGAATCATCTCGGCAGTTTTGATAGCCGTTCCCGAGGGCGCATCCACCTTTTCTGCATGATGCAACTCGATGATTTCGGCCTCCGGCAGATAGCGGGCTGCTTGGGCGGCAAAAAGCATCATTAACACTGCGCCAAGCGCAAAATTGGGGGCGATAATGGCCGATGTGGCGTATTCCTCTGACCAAGCCGCAATTTTCTCCAGATCTGTTTCCGTAATGCCGGTGGTGCCTACCACCGGGCGCACTCTAGCGGCTAGCGCTGTGTTAATATTTTGCAAAACGGTGTATGGAGACGTAAAATCTACCAGTACATCAGGCTGTATTTGCTTTAAGACGGTAGCAAGCTCAGTAGAGACCTGAATCCCCAGACGTCCCAAGCCGAGAATTTCGCCGATATCGCCGGTAGTTTTGCCGCTTAGGTCAATCGCAGCCACCAGTTCTAACTCCGCTTCAGCATGTACAGTGCGAACTACTTCCCGACCCATGTTGCCCAGCGCACCGTTTACTGCCACAGTTATTTTCATTTGTTATTCCTCCAGTGCTGCACCCTGCCAATCTTATTTGCATTGTCTTACATTGACTGCACAATGTCAAGCAGACATTGAATCGTCCGTTCCGGCTGCGGGCAAGATAAGCACGATAATTAAGACTTTTTGTGCAAACAGGGAATGATTAAAGACGAGAGGAGCAAAAAGATGACTGTGAAAATAGGGATTAATGGCTTTGGGCGCATCGGACGCAATCTTTTTAGAGCATTATTGGCGAAAGAAGAATTACAAGTGGTGGCAATTAACGACCTAACAGATAATATTACTTTAGCCCATCTGTTAAAATATGATTCCCTCTACGGCAGGTTTCCCGGCAAAATCAGCTTAAAGGACGCCAATCTTTTAGTCAATGGCCGGGAGATTAGCATTCTGGCGCAAGGTCAGCCGGAAAAATTGCCTTGGCGAGAGCTGGGCGTGGAGCTTGTGCTAGAAGCCACAGGCCGTTTTCGTACTCACCGGGAGGCATCTAGGCATCTGCAGGGCGGAGCTAAAAAGGTGATTGTCGCCACGCCGGTAAATGATGCCGACTTGATTGTGGTGATGGGCATTAATGAGCGGCAGTATGACCCGGCTAAGCATCACATACTCTCCAATGCATCCTGCACGACTAACGGGCTGGCTCCCGTAGTGAAAGTGCTCCACGAGAATTTTGGCTTGCTGAAAGGTTTGATGAATACAACTCATGCCTACACTAATGACCAGCAACTCTTGGACCTGGCACATTCAGATTTGCGCCGGGCGCGAGCGGCTCAGCTTTCTCTGATTCCGACGACGACGGGAGCGGCTAAAGTCATTGGCAAGATTATTCCGGAACTGAAAGGGAGAATTGACGGTTTTGCCGTCAGAGTACCCACACCCACCGTTTCAATGGTCGATTTTGTCGCCCAACTGCAAAAGGAGACGAGCGCTGCTGAGATTAACGAGGCGTTAAAAGCGGCGGCGGAGGGGGAACTGCGCGGAATTTTAGGCTATACAGACGAGCCGCTCGTGTCGGTAGATTATAAGGGTTCTGCTTACTCCTCTGTTGTTGATAGCCTGCTGACGATGGTCATTGGCGGCAATCTGGCGCGGGTAGTTGCTTGGTATGATAATGAATGGGGGTACTCGCAGCGGCTGGCCGATTTGGCAGCCTATCTAGGGCGCCAGGCTGCAAGAATTTAAAAACAGGAGGAGCGTGCTATGGCAGGAATTAACTTTGGTACAGACGGTTGGCGGGCGGTGATTGCAGAGGATTTTACTTTTGCCAATGTCCGTTGCGTTTCCCAGGCGATCGCTCAGCAGCTAATTGACTCTGGCTTGGCTGCGCGGGGGATAGTGGTAGGCTTTGACACCCGCTTTTTGGCCGAAAAGTTTGCCTTGGTCGTAGCGGAAGTGCTGAGCGGAAACGGAATTAAAGTGTTTTTGTGCAAGAAATATACGCCCACTCCCGCCGTTGCCCATGCGGTTACAGTACATAAAACGGGTGGTGCGGTAATGCTGACAGCCAGCCATAATCCGGCGGAGTATCTGGGGATAAAGTTTATTCCCGCGTATGCTGGGCCTGCTTTGCCGGCAGATATTGAGCCGATTGTGGCGTGTCTGGCAGACATTTTGCACAGCGGCAAGGTGAATCGCTTTTCATTGGCAAAGGCGTGGGAAAAAGGTTTGGTGGAAGTGATTGAGCCGTTTAGCGATTATGCGGCGCATCTGGAGACGATGATTGATTTTGCCGCAATTAAGGAGCGGGGCATCAGCGTGGTCGTTGACCCGATGTTTGGCGCCGGGATTGGTTACTTGGAAGAGTTGCTCGGGCGTCACGGCTGCAAAGTGTCAGCTATTCATAACTGGCGTGACCCGCTCTTTGGCGGTTCCTTGCCGGAGCCGAGCGCCAGTCATCTGCATCAGCTCTGTCAGGCGGTACGCGAGCGCAAGGCACAACTCGGCGTAGCGCTCGACGGCGATGGCGACCGCCTTGGCGTAGTAGATCCGGAGGGACGCTATTATAGTCCTAATGAAATTCTCGTGCTTTTTTTGGCTTATTTAGTGGAGAGCCGCGGCTGGCGGGGAGCTGTGGCGAGAACTGTGGCGACAACCCATCTGCTTGATAAAATGGCTGCCGCCTACGGTTTGCACGTCGTGGAAACACCGGTCGGTTTTAAATATATTGGTCAGGCGATGCGCGAACAGCAAGCTTTTATCGGCGGCGAAGAAAGCGGCGGAGTCAGTATCCGCGGGCATATTCCGGAAAAAGACGGCATCTTGGCCTCGTTGCTCTTTATCGAAATGCTTGCTAAAACCGGCAAAACTGCCGCTCAGCTCTTAGCGCAAATCTCCGCCAGTTTTGGCAAGCCTTGCAGTGAACGGCTGGACCTTTCGACGAGCGAAGCAGCAAAGCAGGAAATTATCGCTAAAATGGAGAAATGGCAACCGACGACACTGGCAGGCGCGGCAGTGAAAAGTATCTCCCGGCTGGACGGGCTGAAAATCAGCTTGGCAAATGGCAACTGGTGTTTGGTGCGTGCGTCCGGCACTGAGCCGGTTTTCAGAATTTATACTGAGGCAGCCTCGCCGGCAGAGAAAGAAGCGTTGCAACAAGCGGTAAAACAAGCCTTATTTGTAGAAATTGAGGAGGGGAAAGCAGGATGGATGAGCTGAAAAAGACGAGCGGCTTGCCGCTCGCGGTAGACGGGGCAGGCAAATTGATTTTTGGGGAAGGGTTAACTCCCGTTACTGCCGCCATTCGCCGCAGGGAAGAAATGTTGGCTGTGCTGTTTGCGGCGGAGGCTGACAGTTTGGACGAGCTGTATTATATGTACCGTGACGTTTGCCGGGCAGAAGACCGGCAAGTCATCGCCAAGCACGGGCTGCGCTATGATGTGACTATCCTGCGGCCCGGACAGATTGGCGGCGAATATATTAAAACCGCGGGCCATTATCATCCACTAAAACCCGGCACCGATGCAACCTATCCGGAAGTGTATGAAGTGCTCTACGGCAGGGCGCATTACTTGCTGCAGACCGAACCTGACGAAGATGGGGTGGAGGCAATTTTAGTGGAGGCGCTGCCCGGCGACAAAGTATTGATCCCTCCCGGCTATGGCCATATTACGATCAATCCCGGCAGTACGTTTCTGGTGATGAGCAACTGGGTGGCTGCCGGCTTTGACTCAGTCTATGGCGCGATTAAAGAGCTGGGCGGCGGCGCCTACTTTGAGTTGGCGAGCCAAGAGGAAGACGCGCAATTTGTCGTCAATCCGCGTTATCAGCCTGTGCCGCGTTTTTCTAGCCGCCCGGTGGAAGACCGGCCGGAATTTGCTCTTTTGCGAGGCCAGCCGATGTATTTGGAGTTTTTAAAAGCTCCCGAAAAATTCGCGTTCCTGACCTCGCCTGAAAAATATTTTTAAACTATAAAGTTCCCCCGCATTCTCGCCGATACAGTAAGTAGGATAAACAGGGGTGTGATTTGGATGAAAATTGACAATGGCAAGGGAATCCAGTTGGCTAATCTTTATCAGCGGCAGCAGCTTGAGGAAAAACAAGGCGGCGCGCAGAAAGCGGCGGCAAATAAGACTGCCGCCGATTCGTTGGCTATCTCCGGGGATGCGGCAAAGATGCGGGAATTGCTGCAAACTGCTGCCCAGCCGCCGGAAGTTAACACAGCGCGGATAGAGGAACTGAAGAATGCCATTGCCCGGGGAGAATATTTAACAGACAGCAAAAAAATCAGCGCTGCGATGTTGGCAGCCCTGGAGTAGATAAGCGAGCTGTTCTACTCTCCCTCTCCAACTATTCCCCTCTCCCTGCGGTAGAGGGTTAGGGTGAGGGCCGCGAGATGGCCGGCCTAGGCAAAGCGCTGTGGGGACGAGAATCGGAGTTCTTTGGCAGTGTTGCCTTTCTCAGCTGCTTAGCTCGCACGTTTTCGCAGCTACGAACGGTCATTCTTGCTAACATGCCGAAACCTCTGGGCTTACCGCATGTGAACCGTTGGCATGTCTTAACGCTGCGAATTCCCGTTCGCTAAACGCTGCTGACACTTAACGCTCGCTTTCGCACTCTGTGAAAGTCTACAATATCTGCAAGTGTTAGCAAAGATGAAATTGAGTGTGGCTAGATTGTCTTGCCCACCACAGCTATTCCCCTCTCCCTGCGGGAGAGGGTTAGGGTGAGGGTCGGTAAGTGGCATGGCAAGGACATCGTGAAGGATTATTTTCATCCTGCCGCGTGTGCTACAGGTGGCAGGAGGGTTTACCCACAATTTTTGCAAAGGAGGGTTTGCAGGTGAGTATTTTGCGGATTGGCGGGATAGCCTCAGGATTTGATACCGATCAAATTGTCAGGGATATGATGAGGATAGAGCGTACTAAAGTAGATCGGAAAATGCAGCAGCGCCAAGTATTGCAATGGCAAAAAGAGCAATTCCGCGAAGTGATCAATCAGATCCGCTCATTTCGAGACACTTATTTTGATGTCTTGCGCCCTCTGACAAATATGACAAGCGCTTCTACCCTGCGCAGAATGGCGGTTACCTCTACAGATCCGGCGACGGTGACGGCGACTGCCGGTGCCGATGCTCCTGTAGGCAGCAGCGAAATCCGGGTGATTCAGAGTGCCACCGCCGCCCGCGCTCAGACTGCGCCGGTTACCCTTGACAGCGCCTCGGGCGCGCGCCTGAGCCTGACCGATTCCCTAGCCACAGTCAGCGCCAAGCTGCAGAACGGTCCGCTCGTTTTCGACGCGGTGAGCAGTTCTTTTACCGTAAATATTAACGGCACCGCGCTCAGTTTTTCGCAAAATGAGAGTCTGGGCACAGCCCTTTCCCGGATCAACAACAGTGCCGCCGGCGTTCATGCCGGCTACAGCACTTTCAGCGATACGTTTACTTTTACTGCCAAGGCTACCGGCGCGCAAAGCATTACCGTCGATGACGGCGGCAATTTTTTTGCGGTATTAGGCTTAAAAAGCGGCACCGGCCAGGAAAGCATCGGCACGGCGGGACGCGATGCCCAGTTTGAAATTAATGGTTTTGCAGGCAGTAATGCGGCTAACAGCTTTACCGTTGACGGAATCAGTTATGCTATTGCCAGGAGAATTGAAGCGGCAGACAATGCGCCGCCGGTGACTGTCAGCGTTTCCTTGGACACAGAAACCATTTTCAAAAATATTCAAAGCTTTGTCGAGGACTATAACAAATTGATCACTACGCTCGGCGGTGAGCTTAACGAGGAGCGTTTCAGCACCTTTCTGCCACTCACCGATGAGCAGAAAGACCAGATGAGTGAAAGCGAGATAGAAAAATGGCAGGAAAGAGCGCAGAGCGGTTTGCTGCGCCGGGAGCCGGCACTTGAAAATATGCTGCGGGAGATGCGTACAGCTTTGAATCAGGCGGTGGGAGAAGACCATTTATCCGCGATTGGCATCGAGTTCAGCAGTAATTTTCGGGACCATGGCAGGTTGGTGCTGCGCGATGGCGGTCAGCAGTTACGCGCCGCCATCGCCGCCAGTCCCGAGCGGGTGCAGGAGCTTTTTACCCGCCGTAGTTCCATCGCCTACAGCCCTGACCTTGCTAGCGCGGAGCGCAGCCAGCGCCGGCAGGAATCGGGACTGGCGCATCGATTAAGCGATATTCTGCTGGATAACATCAGAACGACCGGCGGCAGGGGGATTTTGGTGGAGCGCGCCGGCATTGCCGGAGACAGGACTGAAGCCACCAATTCTTTCAGTACCCGGATTAACAGGCTCGATACGCGGATTGACAGGCTGAATGAATTGATGATCCGGCGGGAGGAGCAACTCTTTCGCCAGTTTACGGCGATGGAAACGGCGCTTGGGCAGCTTTACGCCCAAGGAGACTGGCTGGCGGCGCAAATCCAGAGCCTGCCAAGGCGTTAAGGGAATGAAGTTCCGCAGAAGAGCTGAAGAACTTGCGAAGCAGATAGTAGCTGGCCCTATGACAGGTTTTTAGAAACGAAAACTTTGCCGATGTGCAGCCTCTGGCGGGCGGGTTTGAAACCCGCCCCTACATAAGTTTTTAGGAATGAAGTTCCGCTGAAGAGCTGAAGAATTTGCAGATAGTAGCTGGCCCTATGACAGGTTTTTAGAAACGAAAACTTTGCCGATGTGCAGCCTCTGGCGGGCGGGTTTGAAACCCGCCCCTACA
>JAGXTN010000050.1 GCA_018333455.1 Dethiobacter sp.
AGCGTTTTTCTTGTAGCATAGGAAATTATATCGTTCAGGGAAGCTACGATCCTATGCGTTGGGGTTTGTAAGGGGCGTGCCCCTTACTCTTGCGGGGTGCTCAGAGCCCGCAGGCTCGCCGAAGGGGCGGCAGCCCGTAGGGGCGGGTTTCAAACCCGCCCTCACCATAGGATAAAGCGCGAAGCGTTTTTCTTGAATTTACAGGCATGGGAGGCAGGAAGGTGGATTATAGTCCGGGAGTAATTGAGCCTAAATGGCAGCAATACTGGGAAGAACAAGGTTTTTATAAAACGGTTGAAGACGGGAAGAAAAAGTATTACCTGCTCGAGATGTTCCCTTATCCCTCCGGCAAATTACATATGGGGCATATGCGTGTCTATTCGATTGGCGATGTGCTGGCCAGGTTTTTGACGATGCGGGGTTATAATGTCTTGCATCCCATGGGTTGGGATGCCTT
The DNA here is from genome assembly GCA_018333455.1 of Dethiobacter sp. Classification (GTDB taxonomy): domain Bacteria; phylum Bacillota; class Dethiobacteria; order Dethiobacterales; family Dethiobacteraceae; genus GPS1B09. The sequence continues at coordinate 458 of JAGXTN010000050.1, forward strand.
TGGGCTGCCGGCAGAAAACGCCGCTATTGAGCGTCAGGTTCATCCGGCAAAGTGGACATACGAGAACATTGCCGCGATGAAAAAACAGCAGAAGGCGCTGGGGATTAGCTATGACTGGGAGCGGGAAGTGACTACCTGCGCTCCTGACTATTATAAGTGGACACAATGGCTCTTTCTGCTTTTTTACGAGCGCAAGCTGGCTTATAAGAAAAAGGCGGCCGTAAACTGGTGTCCGCAGTGCGCCACAGTGCTGGCAAACGAACAGGTGGAAGAAGGCGGCTGCTGGCGGTGCGGTGAAATTGTGGCAGTCAAAGATCTCGAGCAGTGGTTTTTTAAAATAACTGATTACGCCGAGCGGTTATTGGCCGATTTACGGCTGCTTGAAGGTTGGCCCGAACGGGTGCGGGTAATGCAGGAAAACTGGATCGGCAAAAGTGAGGGAGCGGAGATCCGTTTTCCCGTCAAAGGCAAAGAGTTGGAGCTGCCGGTGTTTACGACCCGTCCTGATACGCTTTATGGCGTCACTTCTCTTGTCCTGGCGGCGGAACACCCGTTACTCGACAAGCTTTTCACCGGGACGGAGCAGGAAGCCGCTGTACGTAGTTTTGTGGCACAAACCAGAAAGCTTTCTGAAGTGGCGCGTTCCTCTACAGAGATGCCCAAAGAAGGAGTCTTCACCGGCGCCGCTTGTATCAACCCGGTAAACGGCGAGGAAGTGCCAATTCTTGTCGGCAATTACGTTTTAATGGGTTATGGCACAGGCGCGGTAATGGGTGTGCCGGCTCATGACCAGCGCGACTTTGAATTTGCTAAAGAGTATGATTTGCCTATCCGAATAGTTATTTCCCCGCCTGACTACAGCCTGAGTGCGGCAGAAATGACGGAAGCTTATCTGGCGCAAGGCGTGTTGGTAAATTCCGCTCATTTTAGCGGCATGGCAAGTGAAAAGGCAGGACAAGCAATTATTGCTTATCTTCAAGAAAAGGGCTGGGGCCACGGCAAGACTACTTATCGCCTGCGGGACTGGCTGATTTCCCGGCAGCGTTACTGGGGTGCGCCAATTCCGATTATTTACTGTGACGACTGCGGTATGCTGCCGGTGCCTGAGCAGGATTTGCCGGTGCTGCTGCCGGAGGATGTCGTCTTTAAAGCCGGCGGGCAGTCGCCGCTCGAGCAGCATCCAGCTTTTTTGCATGTCAAATGTCCAAGGTGCGGTCGTGATGCGCGGCGGGAAACTGATACGATGGATACATTTATCTGCTCGTCTTGGTATTTCTTCCGTTATACAGATCCGAAAAATGCAGAGCAAGCCTTTGCCCGGGAGAAGAGTGATGCTTGGCTGCCGGTCGAACAGTATATCGGCGGTATTGAGCACGCTATCTTGCACTTGCTCTATGCTCGCTTCTTCACAAAGGTGCTTCATGATGCCGGCATGACTCGTGCGGTGGAGCCCTTTTCCCGGCTGCTTGCTCAGGGGATGGTAAATAAGGACGGGGCGAAAATGTCCAAATCAAAAGGCAATGTGGTCAGTCCCGATGAAATTATCAAAAAATATGGTGCCGATACAGGCCGCTTGTTTATTCTTTTTGCTGCGCCGCCGGAGAAGGATTTAGACTGGAATGACCGCGGCGTGGAAGGGTGTTATCGCTTCTTAAAGAGGGTCTGGCGGTTGGTTGAGCGCTACGGCGACATCGTTCAGGCAGCAGACGTGAAAGCTGCCGCTCCTGATGAGGCGGCGCTGGCGCTGCGTCGTGCCTTCCATCTGGCACTGAAAAAAGTTACTGATGATATTGAACAGCGCTTTAACTTTAATACTGCTATTTCTGCAGTGATGGAAGCCGTTAATGCGGCTTACGGCTACATTAATGAAAAAGAAGCCAATCTCGACAGAGCTGTACTGGCGGAAGTGCTGGAAATATTGGCTTTAACCCTGGCGCCTTTTGCCCCCCATTTAGGAGAGGAAATGTGGGCTAGGCTCGGGAAAAAAACGAGCGTGCATCTGCAGGCCTGGCCGGAGTATGATGCGGCAGTTTTGCAGGTAGAAAATGTGGAAATTGTCGTGCAGGTAAACGGCAAAGTACGAGGCAGGCTGATTATTCCGGCAGGGCTCGACGCGACGGCAATGCAGGACAGAGCTTTGAGGGATGAACGGGTTGCTCAGGCAGTGGCAGGTCAGCAGGTACTTAAAGCTATTGTTGTTCCTGATAAACTGGTCAACTTGGTGGTGCGCTGACATTTCCCAGGAAATAATGACAAAAATTTACAGCGTGTCGGCAGGAAAAATCTGTTTGTCTGCCGAATGGCAGTAAAAACATGTTATTAAAACAAACGCCGCCTGAGTTGCTCGGCTCAGGGCGGCTTTTATTTCGCGGCGAAAATACTGTTAAGCAACTGCGTGGGGTTTGGTAGCTCCACGCCCATAAATTGGGCAACAGCAAGAAAAGAGGCTACCGACCAGAGGCCAAGAAAGACGAGCAGCTCTTTCCACATTTGAGCTGCAACCAGGCGCGGTGCTTCCAGCATGACAATAAACAATAAGCCTAAAATCAGCAGAACAAGCAGCTTAATCCCTCCTATTTTGCCGTGCTCAGCGGTTGTGCCGGCTTAGCTTGCAAGCCGGTACGGCGGATATTAGCTTTGACCAGGATCTCCACTGGTACTTCAACGAATATTTCCGGCCAGCGATCAGCCACTTCCCGAAATATTTTCGGCTCGCGGCGCTTTAAGATGGCGCCAAAGCCGACAACATCAGTTTCCAGCTGCCGCATTTTTTGTAATGCCTTTTCCATTTCCACTTTAATAGCGCCGGCCTTGGCGCTATTTAGTTTTTCAATCATCTCTGCTGTGGAAAGGTCGGCCTGGCTGCTCTGGCTGATGAGATCTCCTTCAGCTTCTACTTCGACCCGAAAAGAGATGCGGCCGGCTTGTACAGAAGGCGTAATCTTTGTTTGGGAACGGGTCAGAGAGAGCGTGACAGTCTCTTCCGGGTGGACGGGGTCATCTACCGCCATAATTCCGCGCGTCGTCATGCCGGCCAGCCACAATTTGCCGCGAGCTTCACTGTGATTGAGAATGCCGGCCAGCCGATCGCTGCGAAATACTGCCATGCCAGCCAAGGCTAAGCTTTTTTCCTGTTTTGCTCCGCCGCCGCCGTTGCCTCCGCCTTCTCCGGCTTGAGCGCCCTCGCCATTTGCTGCCGGGAGTTTATCTTTCGGCAGCGGCGAGGCTTGAATGACCACGGTATATGCTTCTTCCCCGGGGGTAGTGATTTTGCGCAGGAAGCGAAAAATAGGCACCGGTTGCGTTTCAGCCGCATCTTCCGCTTGGTCGATTAGGCCGTGAATTTCCTCGGTGATGCTGCCCTCCAAACGCTCCGCCGTATGCAGGAGTTCCTGGCCCGTTCCTTTTGCGATTAGGAGGAAAGCGCTTAAGCGCATGTCAGGATTCCTTACCACAAAATCGAGCACCGGCAAAAGGCCATGTTTAGCCAGTTGCTCGCCGACAATCACCAGATCATTATGGGTGAGAAAGATGCGTCTCGGGATGTGCGTGGCGGCCTGCTCGATTGCCAGCGCAATAGAGGCGCCGACGCCTGCATAGAAGACGACTTGTTCACCGCCGCCGCCACCCTCTTGCTGACCCATGGCTGCGGGACGTTTGATGGCCAGCGTCACCAGATAGGGAGCACGTCGGCCGGGCAGATAGTCGATAGCGATGGCGCGGACAATCGCCAAGTCCTCAATCTCGACTTGATCCCAGCAGCCGCTTGTAAAAATTAGCGAGCAGGCTAACAAGGCAGCCAGGATACAATTTCTACGCTTCATTTGTTTGTTCCCCAAAGCAGACCCCAAAAATTTTTTCCCGGATTAAAGTAACAGCAAAAAGCAGGAGCGGCAACCCGAGAAAATAGAGGGAGATCGTATAATACGGCCTGGTTTCTTTCAGGAAGTTCCCCAGCATTGTCACATCCTGAAAAAGGCTGATGGAAAGGGTGCCAAGAATTATCCCGAGCGGCAGGACTACCGGGCGCACTTCCTTTAAATTCAGGACTTGCGCCAGGCCTAAAGCGGCGCAGTAATAGAAGACGGAAGTCTTAATAAAAATGCCTGCCATCCAGGTGGTCATCACTACCGACTCAAAACGGGTGATAATCTGTCCGATGTTAATCGTTTGTGCGAAAAGGTGGAGCGGAAAGAGAAAAGAGGAGCTTAACTCTGGTCCGAAAATAGCGGTCATGCCGACGACGCCGATTGTTAAGAGGGTGGTGGAAGCGAAAATAGCGGCAGTTCCGGCAAGAAACGCGCGGGTCGGCCTTGTCATAAACGGTAAGATGACGGCAAGCACGATAATGTTGCCATGCCAAGCGGCAGGGATGAGGGCTGCCTGTAAAACTGGCAGCGGCCCGCGGGCGAAAAAAGGCAACAGATAGTCCAACTCCCAGTTGGGAAGAGAAAAGAACAGAATGAGCAATAAAAAGGAAACGATTAAGATAATGATAAACTCATTCATGCGGGCGATGACTTCCAACCCGACCAGAACTGACCAGGCGCAAAGCAGCAGCATGCTGAAATTAAAAACGGAGATGGGGGTGTGCGACATAAAGGAGGTAGTCATAAAATCACCGAATTCCCGCACAGCCATGGCGCCGATGTGCAGAAAGCCCCAGACGTAAAGCAGGGCTACAGCTTTCCCCAGCCACTTGCCAAGGATGGTCTCACTGTACTGGAAGATTGTTTGTCCCGGATGTTTCCGTCCCAGCCAAGTTATCAACAATAAAGTTATCAGGGTAAACATCGGTCCCAGCAGTGCGGCGAGCCAGGCATCATGTCCCGCCAGGCTAGCGATCAGCGACGGGGCAAAAAAGATCACGGTGGCGATTGTGGTTATAAAGAGCAGTTGCCCGGTTTGACGCGGCGAGATTCTACCTTTTTCCAGCATCATGTTCCTCCGTATTGTCATGCGTCAATTCTCGCTTAGCAAAAGGCGTTTTACGCGGTCCCATATTGCCTGCCTGGCGCTTCATATTTTGGAGGCCAAGCTCATCAGCTCGTCGCCTTGTCATCCACCAGAAAGGCCGGGCAAAAGTTTTCAGCATATCACTTACGCTGCCATGAGCCAGCGGGGAGAGATAGGGAACGCCAAAGGATTGTAGGCCGGCAAGATGGATTAAAATAATGACCAAGCCGAAGATCACACCGTAGAGCCCCATCATTCCAGCCAGCATAATCAGCGGGAAGCGCAAAATACGTAAGGCGATCGAGGCGTTAAAGGCAGGGAGGGCAAAGGTGGAAATGGCGGTGACGGCGACCACAATCACCATGGAGGGGGAAACTAGCCCCGCCCGGATCGATGCGTCGCCGATAACAAGGCCGCCGACGATGCTGACGGCCTGCCCTACCGTTTTAGGCAGCCGCACGCCGGCCTCGCGCAGCACTTCAAATATGGCTTCCATGAGGAGCGCTTCCGCTACGGCGGGAAAAGGAACGCCTTCCCGGGCGGCGGCAATGCTCAAAAGCAATGACGTAGGCAGCATTTCCTGATGAAAGGTAATGATCGCCACATAGACGGCGGGTAACATCAGGGCAATATTAAGCACAAACAAGCGCAAAAGACGCAGCACAACGGCAATATACGGTCGTTCATAATAGTCTTCCGATGCCTGAATAAATTGGAAAAAGGAGGTCGGGACGATGAGTACATGGGGCGTATTGTCCACCATAATTAAAATGCGGCCGTCGAGGACGGCGGCGGCTGCTTTGTCTGACCGCTCGGTGCGTTCAAGCTGCGGGAAGATGGAAAAGGGTACATCTTCGATGAATTCTTCGATGTAGCCTGATTCCAGGATGCTATCGGTGTCGATTGCCGCTATGCGCCGGCGGACTTCCTCTAGGGTGAGCGGATTTACGATATCATTAATATAGGCTAGGACGACATCGGTTCCGGTGCGGCGGCCCGCCTTCATTGACTCCAAGCGCAGATTTTCGTGGCGAATGCGGCGGCGGAGCAGGGCGGTATTTGTGCGCAGCGTTTCGGTGAAGCCTTCGCGCGAGCCGCGCACCGCCGGCTCTGTTTCCGGTTCGGTCACAGCCCGTCTATCCCAGGCACGGGTACTATAGACGAGAATCTTTTCTTCTCCGTTAATGAGCAGGGCTGTGTCACCGGAGAACATCATTCTGATGGCTTGGGTCAGATTTGCAGCCTCGGCCACCTCGCTGATACTGGTAATATGCTTTTTAAGAAGTTGCAGCGCATTTTTTTCAGCCAGTCGGTGGGAAAAATTTTTGACTACGAAGTCAGACTGAATAGGACGGATAATATGGTCGTTAATTAGCCTTCTGTCTACTAAACCGTCCACATACAAAATGGCCAATTTAACCTGATTATTATTGCTGCTAAACTCCCGAATAACGATATCTTTGCTTTCACCTAGCCGTTTACGGATTAAATCAAGCCTTTTTTCAAGCAAGGGCGAGTCTTCCTGCCTGATAGCATCGCCGCGGCAGCCGGCTTGTTTTTCTTCGCTGGAGTTGTCAGCCAGCTTATATTTTAGCAGTTTTCTTAGCATGGAAAAGGCGCTTGGCATGGTCTCACCCGCAAATTTGTCATTACAGATAACTATTTGCAAAACAGGAAAAAATTATACTGCCTCGCGGTGCTGTTGCTTGGATGCGGATTGTGGTGCTATAATCAGGGCAGAGAGAAATTTATAGACGGAGGCTTTATGAAAAAGATAATTATCTATACGGACGGAGCCTGTTCCGGCAATCCCGGCCCGGGCGGTTACGGCGCCGTTTTGCGCTATGGTGAGCATGAGAAAGAAATTTCCGGCGGTGAGGCGGCGACTACGAATCAGCGCATGGAGATGCAGGCGGCGATCAGCGCCCTAGGGCAGCTTAAGGAGCCGTGTCAGGTGCTGTTGCATAGTGACAGCGCCTATTTGGTCAATGCCTTCAAAGAGCGCTGGTTTGAGCAATGGCGGCAAAACGGCTGGAAAAACAGCAAAAAAGCAGCAGTGGCAAATCGGGATCTTTGGGAGCTTCTCCTTGAGTTAGCGCGAATACATCAGATTACTTGGGTGAAAGTAAAGGGTCATGCTGATGATGAGTTGAATAATCGCTGTGATCAGTTGGCACGGGCAGCAATCCCGCGTTGAGCAAAAGGGAACTTTTCTCTCCCCGCTTTCGTCTTAACAAAAAAAGACTTGGAGGAGTTACTATGAAGTGGCTGAGGGCTGTTGCTTTGTTGGCGGTAGGATTGTTAGTTTTGGCAGGCTGTGGGTTGCGGACGCAGACTGATGAAAGCAGTCCGGGGAAAGGGAGCGGCTTTAATCAGGCACCGGCCGCGCCGCCTGAGATGGCGCGGGAGCAGTCGCTCGACTTAGCGGATGGTAGTTTTGCGAGCGTAGAGCAGAAGCTGATCCGAACTGCAGAAATTGCTTTCGATGTCAAAAATATTGATGATGCGCTTGCTGAAATTAGGCGAGTAACCAAGATAGCCGGTGGTTACTCGGCTGAATTAAGCATTGGCGGTACAGATGGAGAGCGCTTCGCTTGGCTGACGCTGCGTGTGCCTGTGGCAAAGCTAGACCAGGTACTGGCAGAGCTTGAGGTTGTGGGTAAGCGGACAAATCTGCGTGTGGGCGACCAGGACGTGACGTTGCAATATGTTGATCTGGAAGCGAGGATTCGCAACGCCGAGCGGCAGGAAGAACGTTTGCTGCAAGTTTTAGGTAAAGCGGAAAAGGTGGAAGATATTCTGCGTGTTGAGCAGGAACTGGCACGTGTGCGCGGGCTGTTGGAAACGATGACGGCTGAGTTCCGTTATCTTCGCGACCAGGTGGAGCTCAGCACGATTTCAGTCTCGCTCAAGGAAACACCTACCGCCAGCCCGACAATAACAGGTTCGGGGCTTAGGGGAGTCTGGCAGCGTGGCTTGGCCGGGTTAATTGACTCAGTAAACGCGATGCTTGCCGGATTAGGAAACGGACTGGTCTTTCTGTTTACTGCTCTTCCATATTTGTTGCTTTTTGCCGGGGTAGGTGTCCCTGCCGCGCTTGTGGCTCGGAAGTTTTGGGCAAAAAGATTACGGAAAACGGACGCGTCGGACTCGTAAACAAAAATTAGCCGATGAAGGAGCTGCCCGCCGGAAGTGTCGAACAGCAAGCAGCTTGCTTGCACGGCGCTTCTTTTTTTTGTCTTGTCATCTAGTTTTTGCGGTAGCCCGTGGCGGGCGGGTTTGAAACCCGCCCCTACAAATCGATCAGGCGTGCGGCGTTTTTCTTATGGGAGTAAGGTTTTTTAGGGGAAAGTCGATTTAGGGGATAGGTTGGAAAAGGAGAGTGATGGGGAGAAATAAAATTGCAGTTTTCAGGATGTTTTTGAGATCTTATTTTTTGTTGTGTAGGGGCGGGTTTTAAACCCGCCCTACAAATGGATCAGGCGTGCAGCGTTTATCTTATGCTCTTATGCCGTTCATATTTTACCTTGCTGTGGAGATAATACGGGGATAGCACAAATCTAAAGCAGAGGTGAAGAGCGTTTGCGCGTATTGATGTTTTCCTGGGAGTATCCGCCGCGAGTGGTGGGAGGATTGGCGCGCCATGTCCATGATTTGAGTGTGGCGCTGGTAAAGGCCGGGGTGCAGGTAGATGTGATTACTGTGGCTGAGGATTGGAGCGCAGCCGTGGAAGAAATCATGCAAGGCGTGCGTGTGCTGCGAGTCAGGCCGTATCATCTGGTAACCCGTGATTTTATTTCCGGCATTTTACAGCTAAATCTTACCATGTTGGAAAAAACCCTCTCCCTTCTGCGCCAGGGGGAAAGTTATGACATAATCCACGCCCACGATTGGTTGGTAGCCTATGCCGCTCGGGCTGTGAAACATGCTTTACAACTCCCGCTGGTGGCCACAATCCACGCCACTGAATACGGTCGCAACAGGGGATTGCATACTGACGAGCAGCGCTATATCAGCGACGTGGAATGGTGGCTTGCCTACGAGGCTTGGCGGGTTATTTGCTGTAGCCGATATATGCATCATGAATTGCAGAGAGTTTTCCATTTGCCGGATGATAAAATTGAAGTTGTGCCCAACGGAGTAGAGCCTTCCCAGTTTCGTACCAACCGGCAAGACGCTTCTATACGAAGTCGTTTTGCAGCCGCAGATGAGAAAATTATTTTCTTTATCGGGCGACTTGTTCAGGAAAAAGGGGTGCAGGTGCTCTTGGAAGCAGCGCCCCGCGTTCTGGCGGCAGCGCCGAAAACAAAGTTTGTGATTGCGGGGAAGGGGCCGATGCTGGAAGCCCTGCGCGGGCAGGCAAGGCAGCTGGGCATTGAAAATAAACTATATTTCACCGGCTATATTGATGATTTAACGCGAAACGCCCTTTACCAGGCGGCAATGGCTGCAGTTTTCCCCAGTCTCTATGAGCCCTTTGGCATTGTGGCACTGGAAGCTATGGCAGCTAAGGTGCCGGTGATTGTTTCCGACACCGGCGGATTATCAGAGATTGTGGACCATGGTGTAGACGGTCTGAAATGTTACCCCGGCAATGCCGTCTCCTTGGCTGATCAGCTGATTACGTTGTTGCATAGTGAAGATTTAGCCTTGCGCATGGCTGCCAGTGCGGCTAAAAAAGTGGCAAGAGAATTTTCCTGGCAGGAAATTGCGCATCAGACGCGGAACATTTATAAGCAGGTGTTGGCGGAGTACAGCCAATGTGACTGGGCTGGCGTCAGGGGGGATTTTAGCCGTCTAGATGCCCAGATTAGGGAGCTGCCCCATCGTCATTAGTTTGCCTTCCCAGATCTGTAATTAAGGAGGGAACCAAAAATGAAAGCAATTATTATGGCGGGTGGGGAAGGGTCGCGCTTGCGGCCGCTAACCTGCGACCGCCCCAAGCCAATGGTTCCGTTGATGAACCGACCGATGATGGAACATATCATTGCGCTGCTGAAACGGTTTGAGCTGATAAATATAGGCGTTACGTTGCAATATCTGCCGGAACAGATTGAAAATTATTTCGGCGATGGCCGTGAGTTTGGGGTGAAGATGCAGTATTTTACGGAAACTTCACCGCTAGGGACGGCAGGCAGCGTGAAAAATGCCGGTGCATTTTTGGATGAAACCTTTTTGGTGCTGAGCGGCGATGCGCTCACAGACTTTAATTTGCAAAGCGCCATCGATTTTCATCGCCAAAAAGGCGGGGTGGCTACCCTAGTGCTTACATCAGTGGAGAATCCGCTGGAATATGGTGTTGTCATTAATGATCAGTCCGGCCGCATTACGCAGTTTCTAGAGAAGCCTAGTTGGGGTGAAGTTTTTAGCGATACAGTAAACACCGGGATTTATATTTTGGAGCCGGAAGTGCTGCAGTATATACCTGAGGCTGCCAGATTTGATTTTTCCCAAGATTTGTTTCCCTTGCTAATGGCCAAAGGCTATCCGCTCTACGGCTATGTCGCGGCAGGCTACTGGTGTGATATCGGCAATTTGCAGCAATATCATCAAGCGCACCTAGATATTCTCCAAGGCAATGTCCAGTTTAAGCTGGTTGAGCGGGAAATCGCCCCGGGCGTGTTTGTCGGGGAAGGGGCGGTGATTGAGCAGGGTGCAGAAATCAGCGCCCCGGTCTTGATTGGCAGCGGCGCCCGCATTAGCAGCGGCGCCAGGGTGGGGGAGTATTCAGTTATCGGCGCCAATACCCAGGTAGCGCCGTTTGCTTCGATTAAACGCGGCTTGGCCTGGCGCAACGGCTATGTGGGTAATCATGTGGAAATTAGAGGTGCTATTTTGTGTAACCGCGTTCAGGTAATGCGGGGTTCCTCCCTTTTTGAAGGGGCAGTAGTAGGCGATGATACGGTGATAGAAGAAAACTGCATTGTAAAGCCTAATGTTAAAATTTGGCCCCATAAACGGCTGGAAAGTGGCAGTATAGTTTCAGAAAGTTTGATTTGGGGCACAAAGCCGGCAAGAAGCCTGTTTGGCTTTAACGGGATTAGCGGTATAGTTAATTTGGAAGTGACGCCTGAACTGGTGGCAAAACTAAGCGTAGCCTATGGTTCGCTGCTCGGTGAGGGTAGTCAAGTGGTGGTGAGCAGCGACGACTGGAAGGCGTCCAGAATGCTTAAAGATGCTGCTATGGCAGGCTTATTATCTGCGGGGATTCGCGTCTATGACTTGGGTATTTCTGTGACACCTGTCACCAGGCAAGCGGTAAAGCAGCTGGGAGTAAAAGGCGGGATTCATTTTCAACTGGCTAAAGAGACGAACACAAACACGCGGATTAAGTTCTTTGACGCCGAGGGGCTAAATTTGACGAAGGCTTGGGAGCGTAAAATTGAACAGGCATATTACCGTGAGGATTTTAAGCGAATCGAAGGCGTCAACGTTGGTGAAACTGTGAAGCTTACTAATTACACGGAATTTTATCTGGAAGCGCTGCTGCGCAGCCTTGATTTGCCGTTATTTGGCGCTAAACGCAAAAAGGTGCTGCTCGCCTATCCTACTCCTTGGCTATATTCTTTGCTCGTACCGTTGTTGCAGCAGTTAAACTGTGAAGTGGTTACTATTTCGTTGCCGGCGGGCGAACCGCTTACCCTCACGATATTGCAAAATAATTTTGCCCAGGTTGCAGCGGCTGTGCAGCAAACAGACGCGGACTTGGGGGTGGTGATAGATGCCAATGCGGAAGAGTTGGTGCTTTTTGATCGAAAAGGCCGCATTATCGCTGATGAGCTCTTTTTAGCTTTGTCTGCCCTGATTGTGTTTCGCTCCGCTAAAGATGGCACCACAGCCGTACCCATCACTGCGCCGGCTGTGATTGAACAATTGGCTAAACAACATGCAGGTCGTGTGCTGCGCACTAAAACAGCACCTCGTGCTCTGATGGAAGCCTTGTCCGGTCAAGAGATGCGCAGCGGCAAGGTTGACCCGTTCACCCTTTCTTTTGATGCCATTGCTTCCCTAACCAAAGTTCTTGAATTTTTGGCTGAGCATGAAACAGAAATGAGTGAGCTATTAGACAGTATTCCGCCTTTTTTCCTTAACAAGCGGGAAGTGGCTTGTTCATGGGGTGCGAAAGGCGCTGTAATGCGCCGTCTGATCGAGGAAACAAGGGATAGCGAGGTAGAGCTGCTCGATGGAGTCAAAGTGCGCCATGGCGATGGTTGGGCTCTCGTCCTGCCTGACTCGGAGAGGCCTATCTACCGTCTTTACGGGGAAGGCTATTCGGCGGAAGCAGCCGCAGAGTTGACCGATTTGTATGCAAAAAAGATCATTAAAATCCAGGAGGAATTGGATAACTTTAATGCTTAGGTTGCGTTTTATGGAATGAACATCCTTAATCAAGCAGCAGCGGCCTGTTTTCGACAGGCCGCTGCTGCTTTTAAACGGAGAAGTGAAAGTGACCACCCCTGTTTTTCTGATGCTAGTTCCAGGCTGCCAGCTTTGCCGCAGTATGCTTAGGTGCAAAACTGCGGTAATCAAGGTGGGGAAACAGATTGTCCCTCGCCTTAAGTTTTTCCAGCCATTCTCGCTCAATGTTTGCGTTATAAACTTGCTCAAGAAGCCTGTTGAAGCGGATAAGATGGTCCTCGACACGCTCACGGGCGTAGCGTACCATGGTGCCGGAAGCCATAATAAAAGGCCAATCGCTAGCTTGCGCCAATAACAGTTCACGTCCCAGTTGATTCAAGGCTTCTTTTTGTATTCCGCCGGCGGTGGGAAAGTCTGCTGCCGCTTTAATCATTCGTTCCGCGGCCATGTGCAGGTGGCGGTAAGTCCAGTCATTGGCTTGGTTAAGCCATACATCATGGTAACCTTTATCGCCCCAACTAGATGCGGAAGGTTCAGCTTCCTGCAAGGGCATGTTTAGCGAGAGGTACTCACTAGGGGTAATGGGACTAAACACAGTTTGCTCGTAATAAACTTTTCTGAAGAGAGTTTCCAGCCATTCGGGCCCTTCATACCACCAGTGACCAAATAATTCAGCGTCATACGGAGCAACCACGATAGGCGGGCGATCCATGACTTTTGCTAGGTGCTCAATCTGGCGCTCACGGTTAAACATAAAGTTGCCGGCATGCTCCGCCAGTTTTTGTGCCGCTTTCTTTGGGCAATATGCTTCTTTATCATCAGATTTGCCGGTAATGCGATAATACTTAAAGCCGGTATGCAGTCTAATTTCGTCAGGATGGATGAAAGGCTTGATATAGTCTAGGGGCAGGTCAAAGCCGATATCTCGGTAAAAGTCACGATAGTCAAAGTCGCCGGGATATCCCTCCGTTTTACTCCAAACCTGTTTGCTCGATTCCTCGTCGCGGCCAAAAGCCGCCACACCTGACGGGGTAATCAACGGGCTGTATGTGCTAAATGCGGGTCGTGGTTTAGCATAGCCGATGCCATGAGCATCCAGGAAGAAGTAGCAAATCCCGACTTCCCGCAAGATCTGCTCTATACCGTAATCATACGCGCATTCAGGCAGCCAGATGCCCTTTGGCGGCTGGCCAAACAGGCGTGCATGCTGCTCGATGGCAGCAGTCACCTGAGCATAAACTGCTTCCGGTTGTGTATGCAAAAGAGGCAAATAACCGTGTGTACCGGCACAGGTGATCAGCTCCACCTTGCCGCTCTCTGCCAAGCGGCGCAGGGCGGCAACCAGATCACCATCATAGTGGACAAAAAAACGTTGGTATGCCTCCTGAAAACGTTGCCTGTAATGGTGCGCCAAGGGAGCAAAAACCGGATCATTTGCGGTACGTTCCACTTCCCTGTCGGCCAGTGTTAGCAGCCTTTCGAGATAGCCTTGATACTTGTGCCGCAAGTAATCATCTTGCCACATCCCCGCCAGGGTGGGTGAAACAGAAAAGGTAATCCGGAAATCAATTCCGTCAGCGAGGAGTCGCTCAAATACGGCAAGAAGCGGCAGATAGGTTTCTGTGAGCGCTTCAAAATACCATTTTTCCTCAAGGGAGAAGGAATACTCAGGATGCCTTACGTAAGGCAGGTGAGCGTGCAGAACAATGGCCAGATAACCTTGTGACAATTTATTTCTCCTCCTCAGCCACTAGAATAAGCAATTCAGTTCCAGCAAGGTCGGCTTGAAACTCGAAGGATGAACTGCCGCCGATAAAAGAATGACGCTGCTGCTGCCAGAAGGCAAACATTTTCCAACTGGGATCGATGACGGCAGAGATGCTATTTCTCGGTGTGCGAATTATGTTGGAGATGAGCATGGAGATAAAGCTGCCGTTAGGCAGAATGCGGCCCATTTCCACGTAATAAGCGTGGTCGGCTTCCTCAACCTGCAAGTAGTTATTATCTGCGCGGCCGTCAAGCGTAATTTCTCTGTGCCGGCCTGTTTCCAGGTCATGGATGCGCAGGATTAGTTGGGCCGTGTCCCAGTCGGCACCATATTGCTTCCGAAATCTGTTTTCCAGTTTTGCGGTAACTTCCCAATAGGCAAACAGCCAATGTGGGTCTTTTGGCAGTAAAACTAATCGGTCGATCCCGTATGCGCCGGGCAGTTCCCAGCCAGCATTCAGTTCATGGCGGTCGGCTTTATGCATAATATCCTCCTTGCCTAGATGTCTAGGTAACAAACTATAGTATTGCCATTATCTCGGCCGATTATAATACCCGTCTGTTTTCTTCTGGGTTTTTTGTATAAAAAAGGGTCTGTGGCGGGTAAGCTAAGGCAAGTTACGTCATCCGGCAGCTTTTTAAACAATGGAGGAGAATAAATGGCTCAAGAGCAGACGAAAAAAATTAAGCTTATTTTGGTCTTGCACAACCATCAGCCGGAGGGCAATCTTCCCGAAGTGTTTGCACGGACATACCTTTCTGCGTATGAACCGTTTATCAGTGAACTGGAACGCTTCCCTCGCCTGAAAGTAGTCCAGCATTACTCGGGGATTCTCTTGCGTTGGCTGCAGGCAAACCGGCCGGAGTTTATTGCCCGTTTGCGACAGTTGGTCTCATGCGGACAGATTGAAATGATGGGTGGGGCGTTCTTTGAGCCAATTCTGGCCATGATCCCAGATGCCGATAAAGTAGGGCAACTGGAAAAACAGAGCAGCTTTATCCGCGAGAACTTTCAGGTTACTGTGAGTGGTGCGTGGCTGGCGGAGCGAGTCTGGGAGCCCCATCTGGCTCAACCGCTGGCACAGGCTGGGATCAGTTACACTGTGCTCGACGATGCCCACTTCCGCAATGTGGGCTTTTCGGAAGAAGATACGCTGCACTATTACATGACGGAAGAAGAAGGGAGGCCGCTCTATATCTTCCCAATCAATGAAAAGCTGCGCTACTTAATTCCCTTTGCCGAACCTAAGGAAACTATCGATTATCTATACAGCATGGCTACGGCAGAGGGGGAGCGGGTGGTGGTGCTGGCCGATGACGGAGAAAAATTTGGCTCATGGCCCGGAACAGCCGAACTTGTCTATGACGGACAGTGGCTGCGCCGTTTTTTTACCATGCTGGAGGAAAACAGCCACTGGCTAAGTGTCACCACTTGCGCCGAATTTTTAAAGGAACGGCCTCCGGCCGGGCAGGTTTATCTGCCAGCCGGTTCCTACCGCGAAATGATGGAATGGTCCGGAGGCTTTTGGCGAAATTTTTTTATCCGCTATCCGGAGAGTAACCAGATTCATAAAAGGATGCTGTATGTGCGGGAAAAGCTGGAGCTTTTGCCGGCAGGTCCGCAGAAAGAAGAGGCGCGGGAATATCTTTGGGCCAGTCAGTGCAACTGTGCTTATTGGCATGGAGTGTTTGGCGGACTCTACTTAAATTTTCTTCGTTCAGCACTTTACAGCAGAATTATTGCGGCAGAAGTAGTGATTGACCGATTTTTACACCCTCAGCAGAGTTGGCTGGAGCTGGAGAAGAGAGATTTTAATTACGATGGTGCGGAGGAAGTTTTAGTCAGCAGTCCGGAACTTGGTTTTATCCTTTCGCCGGCACAGGGAGGTTCTTTGCTTGAACTGGATTTCAAACCACGCCATTTTAATCTTTTTGATGTACTTAGTCGCCGTCGGGAAGCATATCATTGCAACATTTTTGAGCTGGCAGCCGGACAGTGCGCCAGTGCAGAAATAAAAACGATTCATCAAATCACCCGGGTTAAAGAGGCTGGTTTAGAACAATTATTAGTTTATGACAATTATCGCAGGGCATCCTTGATTGATCACTTTTTTCCTGTCGGCGTCACGTTGGAAGAGCTGCAGAGCGGGCCTGGTGCAGTAGAATTGGGCGACTTTGCCGGTAGTCCGTACCTGCTGCAAACTTGCGAAGCAAATGGTGCGGCGCGAATTAGTCTAGGGCGGGATGGTTTAGTTGGCATCGGCGGGCAGGTTTGGCCTGTGCGTGTGGAAAAAAAGCTGACTTATCTGCCGCAAAGCGGTGAAATACGTTTTGATTATCGGCTGCTAAACTCAGGGGAGAGCAGGTTAATGGTGATGTTTGCGGTCGAGTTTAATATTAACTTTCTGGCCGGTCAGGCAGCAGACCGTTATTATGCCGTGCCGGGGGCAGAGCTCACAGAGAGCAATCTTTCGTCCCGCGGTGAATTGCAGCAGGTGGAGCAGATTGGTCTTGTAGATGAGTGGCTGGGGATCTCTACCCAGTTTAATTTTACTCAGCCTGTGACGCTCTGGCGGATGCCCCTGGAAACTGTTTCCCAGTCGGAAGACGGCATGGAACGTGTCTATCAGGGGTCAACGCTGTTGCCTGCCTGGAGGCTCGACCTGCAGCCTGGCGAAGCATCTTCGCTTTCCTTTGTGCAGCAGGTTTCCGCGTTGGGAAAGGAGGAGTGCTGAGTTGAAGCCACTGCATATCGCCTTTATCTGGAACCAGCATCAGCCTTATTACCAAGACAGAGTAAAAAAAGAGTATATTATGCCTTGGGTGAGGCTGCACGCCACAAAAGATTATTACCAGATGGCTGCTATTCTCCGTAATTATCCGGAGATTCGCCAGACATTTAATCTTACACCTTCGTTGGTTGCTCAGTTGGAAGATTATCTTGCCGGTGCGGATGATTACTACTTGCGGGCAAACAAAGCAGTAAACGAGCTGTCCAAGCGAGAGAAACGTTTTCTGCTCCAACATTATTTTGATATTCATTGGGAGCGGGTGATTGGCTGTTGGCCTCGCTACAGCGAATTATTAACAAAACAGGGGCGCTGCAAAGAGCCGGCTTCTGTGGATGCGGCTTTAGCCCGCTTTACAGACCAAGATTATTTGGATCTGCAGGTTTGGTTTAATCTTGTCTGGATTGACCCGGAAATCCGCCAGCTGGACGCCCAGCTGGCTGCGCTGCAGAAAAAAGGGCAAATGTTTAGCGAGGCAGATAAAAAACTTGTGATTGAAAAACAGTGGGAGATTATCCGGCAAGTGGTGCCGGTTCACCGGGAACTGGCGGAGAGAGGTCAGATAGAACTGATTACCACACCGTTTTATCACCCCATTATTCCGTTGCTTATTGACAGCAACTCTGCGCTGAGGGCATCTCCAGGATTGCCTCTGCCTCGTACGTTTAGTTACCCTGAAGATGCGGCGGAACAGACGGTGCGGTCAATAAATCAGTTTCGCCGGCATTTTGGCAGTTTCCCCCTCGGTGTCTGGCCGCCGGAACAAGCTGTTAGTCCGGAAGCGCTCGCCATGTTTGCAGAATACGGTTTTCTTTGGACTGTGAGCGATGAGGATATTTTAGCGCGCTCGTTACACACAGAAATTTTCCGGGACGGTTTCGGGCACGTTCTGAATGCTGATGATCTGTATCGACCATATAAATTCAAAGTGCAGGACAGGGAAATCGCCGTAGTTTTTCGGGATCATCACCTCTCAGACCGGATTGGCTTTGTCTATCATCAGATGTGCCTAGACCATGCTGTAGACGATCTGATTCACCGTTTTCACAAGATCCGGGAAAGCCTGGCCGGCAGCCACGGAACGCACCTTGTTACGATTGCGTTAGACGGAGAAAATGCCTGGGAGTGGTATCCAAATGATAAACAGGGGTTTTTGCACCGCCTCTACAGTCGCCTATCCGCAGATTCATTGCTAAAGACAGTAACAGTAGCTGAATTTTTAGCTGCACACCCGCCGGAGCGGGAACTGACTCAGCTGTATTCCGGCTCATGGGTGGACCATAGTGTTACCCGCTGGATAGGCAGTGAGAGCAAAAACCGTTTATGGGAAATGCTCCTTGATACCCGCAAAATGCTGGAAGAAGTCCGCGGCACCATTCCGCCGGAGCGATTTCTTCGCGCCAAAGAGAATCTGTTAATTGCAGAGGGTAGCGACTACACTTGGTGGGTAGACAGTATGCCCTATTATCTTTCGGCGCCTTTTGAGGCTCTGTTTCGCAAACATTTGCATAATACCTATCTTGAATGCGGTCAGCCTGTGCCGGCAGACTTGGAAACGGCAGTAATCCGTCCCCATCATGGAGAGCCGGCTTGGACGGACGACCCGCTGATGGGACCTGCCGCTATGGTGCAAGCAAAAATATAATTTAGGCAGGAATCTGTCTGGTCGTGTAGAATTAAAGCGTACACTGACAAACGGCGGAGGACAAAGATGAGTGCCTATCATAAAGAGCCTGATTTTGCGCGGCTAAAGCGAGAAAAAGCGACGGGGCTGGTACGAGCCGCCTACATCTTTACCGGTAGTGAAGATTTTTTAATGGAAGAAGCAGTTCAGCTGGTCCGGAAGCTGATGGAAAGCAAAAACGGTACTGTGGACGTTACCCATCTTGACGGCGGAGCTTGTTCTTTGAGCCATGTCCTTGATCTGGTAGATACTGTTTCTCTCTTTGGCGCAAGCCGGTTTGTGGTAGTTTCGGATGCGCCGTACTTTGCTAAAGATGCCGGTGATCAAGACGCAATAGACAGATTTTTGGCTAGCCACGCTCGACAGGATACAAGTTCCTGCTTAGTAATTTGCGCACGCGATTTTCTAAAAACTACTAAAATCGCTAAAGTGCTGACGGCGGACGGGTCGCTCTATCTCTATGAGCCGCTAAAGACTGCGGCACTTTACGGCTGGGTGCGGGAGAGGATTGCCGCCGCCGGGAAGACGGTGGACAAACCGACTCTGGACCTATTAATTGAGCGTGTGGGGCGAGATCTGCGCCGGCTGGCCAGCGAGTTGGAAAAACTCTTTACATACCTAGGCAATAATCAGGAGCTGGATGAAAACAGCGTCATGCTGGCTACCTCTCGTTCGCTCCAGGGCGATATTTTTGCGCTAACGGATGCGGCAGTTTTAGGCCGTACCCCAAAAGCGCTTTTTTTGCTTAAAGATTTACTTTCTTCGGGAGAGCCGCCCCTGCGGATCCTAGCAATGCTTGTCAGGCAGTTTCGTATGCTGGGGCAGGCTCATGAATTATTGAAAAACGGCCGCGGTGCCGGTGATCTTGCATCTCAGTTAGGAATTCATCCTTACGCCGCGGAGAAATTGGCGAGCCAAGCTGCCTATGCCAACGATGCCATGCTTTGCCGCGCGGTGGAATTGCTGCTCCAAACTGATTTGGATATCAAGCGGGGGAAAGTCGACCAGTTGCTGGCGCTTGAAACATTGCTGGTAGCGTTAGGAGAAAAAAACGCTAAGGCTTTCGTTCCGGTTCCCTATAAATCCCCTCTCCCTCTGGGCTGATCCAGAGACACATTGGGCAGACACACAGGTCTGCCCCTACCACCGGAAGGGCAGCGGCAGAGGTAATTCGCGAAGCGCGCTCTTACTGTGAAATTGTTTTTGCGACTTTTTCGCTAAGGCTTTCGCTCCGGTTCTCTCGTGAGAAGTGCAACGGCTCACCGGCGCTCTTCCGCCCAGGCTACCCTCGACAACTCTAAACCCTTCCAAATATTGTTGACTTTCACGGAATGCGGAAGCGAGCGTTAAGTGTCAGCAGCGTTTAACGAACGGGAATTCGCAGCGTTAAGACATGCCAATGGTTCACATGCTGTAAGCCCAGAGGTTTAGGCATGTTAGCGAGAATTACAGTTCGTAGCTGCGAAAACGTGCGAGCGTAGCATCTGGGGAAGGCCACATTGCCCAGAATGCTTCGATGTCTCATCCCCGGTGTTATGTGTGGGTAAGGACTAGCCCTCTGGGAGAGGGTTAGTGTGAGGGCAAGGAGAGGGCAGCTCTATAAAGAGAGGAAAAAAAAGCGCTTGACAGGCAGTTTCTCTTTAGGTATGATTGAAAATGAGAACAAATATCAGAAGTGCGTTTTTTTTGCTTTTTGATGAGAATAATTATCATATGGAGGTGCTTTAATGACAACGCTTGATAAAGTTAGGCGCGGCGAGAAAGTGGAAATTTGCAGAATAGCAGATGAGCGAGTGCGCGCTCAAGCCATCCGTTTCGGCATATGTGAAGGAAGTGTAGTTACCTGTGGGGAAAAGTTGCCTGCCGGACCGGTGGTCATTTATGCCGGCTGGCAGGAACTCGCAATCGGCCGCAGTATCGCCTGCAATATCACTGTTAAGAAAGCATCTTGAATTTTTGATTGGCAGGGGTGTTATTTGTGAATAAGCATTGCCATAATCCTGCTGAAACTATGGAGCTTCCGCAGGGCAAAAAGCGTCTTGTGCTGGTGGGTAATCCTAATGTGGGTAAGTCTGTATTTTTTAATGAATTGACAGGGCGGTATGTGGATGTTTCTAATTTCCCCGGCACGACGGTGGAAATTCATAAGGCGCCATACGGCGACTACATCTTAATGGATATACCGGGAGTTTACGGCGTCTCCTCGTTTAATGATGAAGAGCGCGTGGCACGAGATATTATTTTGCAGGCAGATACAGTAATCAATATTGTCGATGCGCTCCATCTGGAGCGGGATCTATTTTTAACCCAACAGCTTATCGACATGGGCATCGCTATCGTAGTGGCTCTGAATATGATGGATGAGGCCGTCCAGAGCGGGATGACAATTGATGTGGCCAAGCTAAGTAAGCACTTGGGTGTGCCTGTTATTCCCACCGTAGCAGTTAAAAAGCAAGGCTTCCAAGCGTTGAGGGCTGCTATAGCCAAGGCTTCTTTGGGATATGGCGATCCGCGTATTCAGCCGGAGCTTGAGCGGCTGATGGCGACAGGGATGGGGCGCGGTGACGCACTGCTGATTCTTGAAGGAGATGAGGAAGTAGCATTTTGCCATAGTCAGCAAGCTTTTCCGCTGCGAGAGGAGATCTACCTGCGCCGGCGTCAGCGAGTCAATGAAATTATTGCCGATGTCGTCCAAGTTAAACAAGCGATTAAAAAATGGAACAAGCTTTTGGGGCAGTGGGCTGTCCGCCCCGTCACAGGGCTGCCAATCCTTTTTGCTATTCTTGTGGCCATGTATTGGTTTATTGGCGTCTTTGTGGCCCAAACTGTCGTCGGGCTGACAGAAGAAACTATTATGCTCGGGATATATAGCGAGTTTATTACGGCACTAATTTTCCGTTTTTTTTCCCCGGAAGGATTTCTTGGTTTATTATTGGCCGGGGAATTCGGTCTGCTGACCATGGCACCCGTCTACTTGTTTGGTCTGCTCTTGCCGCTTGTGGTCGGTTTTTATCTGGCTTTGTCTGTGCTCGAAGACTCGGGCTACCTGCCGCGGCTGGCCACTTTAGTTGACAGAATGCTTACCAGTTTAGGCTTAAATGGTCGTGCCATCATCCCAATTATTCTTGGTTTTGGCTGCGTAACCATGGCTACCATCACTACACGCTTGCTTGGTTCAAAACGGGAGCGGATGATTGCCACAGCACTGCTTGGGGTCACTATCCCCTGCTCCGCCCAAATCGGTGTCATTGCCGGCTTGATTGCTCCGCTTGGTTTTAGCTATCTTGCCATTTATGTGCTGACAATTTTCTCTATTTTTGTCATTCTCGGCACCGTTTTAAATAAAATATTGCCAGGAGAATCTACCCACTTGCTAATTGATTTGCCGTCGCTACGTTTGCCGCGGGTTAAAAATGTGCTTACCAAAACATACCTAAAATCCCTAGCCTTTATCAAAGAAGCGGCACCGTTGTTTGTTTTGGCTGCAGTAGCAATAACTGTGCTGGCATATACCGGCGCACTGACAGGGCTGCAAAATTTGCTGGCACCGTTGACGGAGGGCTGGCTGCGGCTCCCCAGAGAAGCAACCACAGCTTTTGTGATGGGGATTATGCGGCGTGATTTTGGCGCAGCAGGTCTTTACAGCTTGACGCTGACGCCAGAGCAAACACTAGTGGGGCTTGTTACCATCACTCTTTTTGTGCCCTGCATAGCTTGCATCATGGTAATGGTGAAGGAACGGGGCTGGAGAGACGGTACCGCCATCTGGGGCGGCTCGCTCGTGATTGCTTTCCTAGCGGGCGGCTTAATCGCCCGCCTGTTAGCATAGGTGGAAAAAATGGCTCCCAAGAGTTTTTGCCCGCAATGTCATTTCCGTACCGAGCGATTGCTACTAACTTGCCCTCGTTGCCAGCAGACGTTGCTACATGAACACTGCCGCAAGTGTGGACGCTGCCCTTCAACTGCAGCTGCAAAGACTAAAGAAAGAGAAGTGGCAATACACCATGGAAAAGACGGCATTGTTTGAACGCAGGCATGCTGGGCAGGATTAGCTTTAAAAGCAAAAGCTCCGGGGAAGGTATCCCCGGAGCTTTTGCTTTTGTGAAGGGTGTATAATTAAGCTGCTCTGCATTAAAATAAATGAAGCACGCCAGAGGCGTGCCACTCTTTAAGTTATGCTATTCGGCTACTGCTACGGAAACTGCTTTGTTCAAGCGTTTGGCAAGACGAGATTTTTTGCGGGCAGCTGCGTTTTTATGCACTACCCCTTTACTGACTGCTTTATCAATGGTTTTTTTGGCAATTAGCAATTTATCACCGGCTGCGGTTAAGTCACCTTCGGCCAGCGTATCGCTAAAACGGCGCACGGCAGTTTTAAAAGTGCTTTTGACATGACGGTTGCGTGCCGTCCGTTTTGCGGTTACTCTCATGCGCTTTAATGCCTGTTTTGTATTGGGCATTCGTTCACCTCCTTCAAGCTTGCTACGAGACTTTCATGCCGCCGCCGAAGGCGGCGGCACTAGCGAAAGGATGAAAATCTATTTTCAGGGCAGGACACAACAATTCTACCATGCATTCCTTTAAAATGCAACAAAAAGTGGCGTATATGCAAAAATGGTTTGGTTAAGCTAGGAGTAGCAAAATTATCTAGGAGGTGGAAAGTTATGATTGGTTTGATTGTTCGCTTTATTGTCTCTGCTATTGTGTTGATGCTGGTAAGCTTTCTTTTGCCCGGGTTTGCCACGCTGGGTTTTGGTGCGGCACTGGCGGCGGCGATCGTAATTGCCATTCTCGGTTTTGTGGTGGAGAGTGTCTTTGGGAAAAAGATTTCTCCCCATAACAGAGGGCTTGTTGGTTTTCTCGTATCAGCTTTTGTGATCTACCTTGCGCAGTTTGTGGTTCCCGCTATGGACATAACAATCTTAGGAGCCGCTTTGGCTGCGCTGGTTATCGGGCTAATTGATGCTTTTGTCCCTACCGAGTTGCGATAGCCTAGGAGGTTAGCATGTGACTGAAGCAAGCGGCAGACGACGTAATATCCGCACTGATTTGGCTATTGAGGCCCGGGAAATGCTGATGGGTCAAGTGAAAGAGGAAATCCCAGGCGTGAAAACTGAAATTGAGGATTTTGGCGAAATTCACGTGACAAGAGTTTTTATTACAACTGCGGAAGCGGAACAGCAAATGGGGAAAAAACAGGGTAAATATATCACGCTGGAAGTCCCCGGTCTGCGCCAGAAAAATACAACGCTGCAGGAGATGGTCTCCCGCCGTTTTTCCCGGGAGCTTCAGTCCTTAGTGGAATTAACGCCGGATGCCACCGTTTTAGTGGTGGGTCTGGGTAACTGGAATGTAACGCCGGATGCTTTGGGTCCGCGGGTTGTAAAAGATCTCTTTGTAACTAGGCATATTCTCGAATTGCAGCCGGATGTGCTGGGAGAAGGCTTTCGTCCCCTAGGAGCTATTGCCCCCGGTGTTCTAGGAATTACCGGCGTTGAAACGAGCGAGATTATTCATGGGCTGGTGGAGAAAATCAAGCCGGATTTGCTGATTGCGGTTGACGCGCTGGCTGCCCGTAACTTGAGCCGGCTGCATACCACTATTCAGCTTGCCGACACCGGAATTACTCCTGGTTCTGGCGTGGGCAACAAGCGAAGGGGTATCTCCTATGAAACGATCGGTATTCCTGTAGTCGCCGTGGGTGTGCCTACTGTGGTAGATGCGGTGACTATTGCAGATGACCTAGTAGATCACTTCTTATTGGCCGTTATGCAAGAGGCAGGACCAGAATCTCCGGTCTATGCGGTAGTTAAAAGTATTACCGAGGGTGATAAGCGCAGCGTTATGGAGGAAGTCTTGGAACCATATGGCGGAAAGCTGATGGTTACACCTAAAGATATAGATACGATGATTGAAGATGTCGCTAGGCTGATTGCGGGCGGCATTAACGCCGCGATGCATCCGGCCATTGAAAGTGAAGAAGCAGGAAAATATTTGCATTAAGGGCAAAACCGGAAAATATAGGCAAAAGAGGGAAGCCGCCGAGCACGCTTCTCTCTTTTGCTTTCTAGGCAATTATGTCGCCTGCCGCAGGCGGGCAGCACCATCAGAAGGATAAAATAATCTTTCATTATACCCTCACCCTAGCCCTCGCTCGTGCCAAGTAGGGGCGGGTTTTAAACCCGCCCAAGCAGGTGCGCCCAGCATGGGTGCAATCCAACGGGTGAAAGTCCCGAACACGCCCTAGTAGTGGGAAGTGTATAGCTTAAGGCAAGGGTGTCCTTGGCGACGAGGAATCTGAAGG
>JAGXTN010000123.1 GCA_018333455.1 Dethiobacter sp.
CTATAATTGACTTTACGTGAGCTTTGTTTTCAGCTACACATAATAACCACACAGAGGAGAGATGCACATGCTTGGCAAAACGCATTTCATAGCGGGTGCGGCCACAGCAGCCGTAGTAATACAGGAACCGCTTGCCATTGCGCTGGCCGGTATCGGCGCTCTTTTGCCGGATATAGACCATCCGGGCAGTGTTGCCGGCGGGTGGACAGGCGGCCATATGCGGGGTCTTGCCGGTCTTGCCCTACTCGGCGCGGGGCTTTACTGGCCCGGCGGCCTGGGTGCGTGGCTCCCTGGTTCCGCCCTGGCGGCAACGGGCGTACTGCTGTGTGCTGTCGCCCTGCTTCCCCACCGTGGCATCACCCACTCGTTGCTGGCACTGTTTGTTGCCGCCAGCTTCCTGCCGTTGCCACTCGCCTGCGGTTTTGCGTCGGCAATCTTTTTCAACATACTTTTCCCCCTTCGGTTTTCTGTATATATTTTATAGACCGAAATCATGCGCATAAAACTTGACAGACAAAAATAGCAAGGGGAAAAATTAACAAAAACATAACCTGGATTTAACATAAATGGCCTTGACGTTCCGGGGAGGCATGATAAAGCTGGTGGGGAGTATTGCCTGTGGCGGCGGTTGCCGGAAAAGTATCATAAAGCACATGGAATCGATGAAGTGATTTCGTTTGACAGGAACGCAAGAGCAAACCAGCAAATGTAAACCAAAAAATAAAAAAAGGAGAATTTCAAATGCGTAAAGTTACAAGAAAGATAATAATGCTTGGTATGTCATTGGTAATGGCATGTGTATTAACAACATCTGCATTTGCCCAAAATCTAGCAGAAGGGGGATCTCCATTTGAAGGAATTGTTGCCATAGAGGAGCTTTCCCAAAATAAAGATTATCTGAGAATTGAATCTGAAAACTTGGCCCAGTTTAGTTCAGAATTTTGGATAGAGCATGATAGTTCAGTTGAAAGCTATGACAGTATGCGTAATTCATTTGGACGTAGTAGGGATGGCAGTATTATGTATCCCGATTTCTACGGTGGGGCTTTTATTGATGATTATGGGGTCTTAAATGTTTTCGTTAAAGATTCCATCGAAACAAGAAGCGTGGTTTCTAATGCTTTTGCTCAGTCGCTAAGTGCCAGTGGTGTTATAATAAGGCCAGCGCAGTATTCATTCAATGAATTGAACGAAACAATGGATAAACTAAACGCCTTTAGGATAAACAATCCGGATAACGATGTAGCTCACAATTTTAATAAGTTCTGGTTGTCCAATAGAAGCAACGAGATAATAGTTGAATTAAATGACTTTAGTGATGAGCAGATCGCCCTTTTTAGAAATACTGTGTCGGATTCTCCTATGATTGTTTTTATAGAATCGTCAGGGTTTGCTACTCGTGAGACCATTATTAACCCAGGAAATAGAATAAATAATGTTTCAATGGGTTATAGGGCAAGACGAGGTGGCATAAATGGCTTTGTTACCGCTGCACATGGGGGGCAAACACTTAATGCTACGGTACATTTAGGAGGCACTACTGGCAGTATTGTTGGTACGGTAACTGCGAGGCAGGAGTCTGGCTCCGTTGATGCTGCTTTTGTGCAAACCAACGTCAATGTTACTCCTACCAATAACATCATTAATGTTGCTGGAACTAACCAACTATCAACAACTATAAGCGAGCCCGGCTCAGGAACTGTTATAAACAAGATAGGTTTTGCTACAGGGCATACTCATGGGAGGATCATATCAACTAATGCAAGTTGGTTTGTTGATAACATACAATTTACCAATCTAACGACTGCCGACTATCATAGTGCCCCAGGCGACAGCGGGGGAATTGTATACTCGTTTATTAGTTCGACCAATACTCGACCTACATTAGGTATACACATGGGGAGTTCTGGGACAACGAGGTTTTTTGTAAAGGCAAATCAAATCAATTCTGCTCTCGGTCTAACAAGGTATTAAGTTATCATGCGCACAGAGAGAGGGCTTTTATGTTAGAGCCCCCTCTCTGTGCGTGTTTGTTTTAGAATGACATATCAAGGAGAGGGTTAATATGAAAATATTTTTATTTCTTCTAATCACGACTTTTGTCCTAATAGGACCGGCTGGTTGCGTTCAAAATGAATTACCACATCAAGAAACGGGTGGAGTGATCACAAATATGGGAAGTCAAAAAAAGGATATTTTGGTAGAAGTTGACATCCAATGGAAAACTGCTTCCGAGTTGGTCATAACTTATACAAACAAAACGGAGCATCCATTTATTTATGGGCCGATCCATACTTTGCAAAAGTTGAGAGATAATCAATGGATAGACATTTTACCGAAATATCCTATAGCTTATCGCGATGTAGCCCTTATTCTAGAACCCGGGAGTGCATTTTCTGAAACGATAGATTTAATAACTTTGTATGGTGATTTGGAGAAAGGAAATTACCGTATAATTAAAAGAATGCAGGAAGATAGAATGGATGAGTTGACAGGACGTTTATCTGAGGACAAACTACAAGTGGACATTGTAGCTGAATTTCAAATATGATTGCACTGCAATAACTCACTTTTAGGCAGATTAGACCATCAAGTGTTACTGCTAATCCATATTGTCGCCGCCCATCCACCGTGTCGGTGCGGGAGCGGTTTTTTCTTGCCCGTTTTGACGGAGTCGTGGCATAATGATTGGTGGTAGACATTGTCTATTCTACCGACAATCATACATAAGGAGAACCACGGAAATAGCAAGAGGGAAACCATCATGCCTCGCGAGCGCAGGTTTCCCTCTCCAGCAGAGCGCCTAAAGACGCGTCCATGTTATTATCTTACATGAATTGGGATACCTGTGTAAAGACCTATCTTGAAATGATACTAAATGGCTGCCCCAAAGAGTGGCGCCCAACCGTATGTAAGTACTGTGGAACATCGGTGGGATTTCACCGTCACGGCTACTACAATCGCATGCTATACACTCTGGAAGAGATTTTAGAGATTCTGA
>JAGXTN010000021.1 GCA_018333455.1 Dethiobacter sp.
GCAGTTTTGAAGCAATTAAATGAATTTGAGGGGGAATCAAAATGAACCTGCGCAAGCTGAT
The DNA here is from genome assembly GCA_018333455.1 of Dethiobacter sp. Classification (GTDB taxonomy): domain Bacteria; phylum Bacillota; class Dethiobacteria; order Dethiobacterales; family Dethiobacteraceae; genus GPS1B09. The sequence continues at coordinate 62 of JAGXTN010000021.1, forward strand.
ACTCACAAACAATGCCTGCTACAAGGCAGGCAGAACTATCACGCCGCAAGGTATCATGCTGCATTCCACCGGCGCGAATAACCCATGGCTGCGGCGCTACGTCGGCCCGGATGATGGGCTTTTGGGCGTAAACCGGCACAATAACCACTGGAATCAGGAGCGGCCGGATGGCAGGCAAGTCTGCGTCCATGCCTTTATCGGTAGGCTTGCTGACGGCTCGATTGCCACCTACAAGACGCTGCCTTGGAATCATCGCGGCTGGCACTGCGGCAGAGGGCCGAGAGGCTCCGGCAACGACACGCATATTTCAGTTGAAATTTGCGAAGACAACCTGACCGGCGCCGCTTATTTCCGCAGGGTCTACAACGAGGCCGTGGAGCTATGCGTGTATCTCTGCGGGCAGTTTAGCCTGACTGAAGTGGATATTATCAGCCACAGCGAAGGCTTCAGGCTCGGCATTGCCTCAAACCATGCCGACGTGATGCACTGGTTCCCGCGCCACGGCAAGATTATGGACTCTTTCAGGGCTGATGTGAGGAAGGAACTGGCAGAGAGGGCTGCTCCCGTTCCAGCTTACGAGATTTACACAGTGGTAAAAGGTGATTCGCTCTGGAAGATCGCAGCAGCTAGACTTGGCAGCGGCGCGCGGCATCCTGAAATATCGGAGCTGAACGCGCTCTCATCTGGCACCATAGTTGCGGGACAGAAACTCAAAATCCCAAAGTAGCCGGAAGGCATAACAAGTAAGACTCATAGTGCGGAGTTCCCCTCTGTACTGCGGGTCTTATTTTTTTGCACCGATTTTACCTTTTCCGCCGGCTTATAGCGAAGGCACTCGCCTTTAGAGGAGGCATCAAAATGAGTTATCAGCAAAAAGAAAAAATCAGATTAATGCGCGGTGAGGGTTTCAGTTATGCGAGGATCGCGGCGGAGCTGGGCATCTTGGAGAATACGGTGAAATCATTCTGCCGCCGGAACAACCTCGGCGGTGTCAGCACGGGAATTGCCAAGCAGCGCGATAGATCTCTATGCCGTCAGTGCAAAACCCCGCTTACACATACCGCCGGAGCAAAACAGAAGCTGTTTTGCTCAGATAAATGCCGCATGTCTTGGTGGAACACACACCCGGAAGCCCTTAGGCGTAAGGCTATCTATACCTTTATATGCGCCTACTGCGGCGCCACTTTTGAGAGCTATGGCAACAAGAACCGCAAATACTGCTCCCGTACTTGCTACGGGAAGTCAAAGGCGGTGCCGCGTGAGTAAGCAACAGGCAATCATCCATTATAGGACGGCAATAGCGGTTTTTAGAGTTTGGCTTGCCGAGGGCATCATCACCGAGGAAGAACTAACAAAGATCGATATAATAATAGCTCAAAAATACAGCCTCTCTTCTTGCAGTATCTATCGCTAAAACACTTGATAATATGGGCGTTTAGAGCGAATATGTCATAAACGGAAGGAGGCCTTTTAATGGAGCGAATCATCACAAAAACAGCCAAATCGGACCCGCTGCTCCCAAGAGGACCAAGTGTTGCCGCCTATGCAAGGGTGTCAAGCGGCAAAGACGCTATGCTTCAATCGCTCGCCGCCCAAGTCAGCTATTATAGCGAACTGATTCAGCGGCGGCCGGACTGGGAATATGCCGGAGTATATGCGGACGAGGCGCTGACTGGCACAAAAGAGAACCGCCCGGAGTTTAGGCGTATGCTCGCCGACTGCAGGGACGGTAAAGTTGACATGATCATCACCAAGTCAATTTCACGCTTTGCCAGGAATACCGTTACACTGCTTGAGACTGTGCGGGAACTGAAATCACTTGGCGTGGACGTATATTTTGAGGAGCAGAACATCCACTCCATCAGTGGAGACGGTGAACTTATGCTGACCATTCTCGCGTCTTATGCACAGGCAGAAAGCCTGTCAGCCAGCGAAAACTGCAAGTGGCGCGTACGCAAGCGTTTTGAGAACGGCGAACTGGCCGGACTCAATTTCATGTTCGGATACCTCATCGCAAAAGGTGAAATAGAAATCGATCCTGAGCAGGCGGCGGTTGTCCGCATGATTTTTGACGATTATATCGGCGGCATGGGCGGCGGCAGGATTGCAAAGAAGTTGATGGGAATGAATGTGGCCACCGTGCGCGGCGCTGACTGGAATAGCGAGCGCGTGATGGAAATCCTAAGGAACGAAAAATATACCGGAAACGCGTTGCTGCAGAAAAAGTATGTAGCCGACCATCTGACAAAAAAGCTGGTCAGAAATACTGGTGCGCTGCCGCAGTATTTCGCGGAAGGTACTCACCCTGCCATCATTGATACAGCAACCTTTGAAAAAGCACAGGCGGTCATGGAAGAGCGGCGCAGGCGTTACGATGCAAAGGACACCAGCGACAACCGCTATCCTTTCAGCGGAATTATCCGGTGTGGGAACTGCGACAAGAACTACAAGCGAAGAGTTGCCGCCGGAAGGGTAGCTTGGCAGTGCTCCACTTTCTTAAAGAACGGCAAAGCAGCCTGCCACGCCAAGCAGATCCCGGAACCTGTGCTTTATATAACGGGTGCCGAAGTTCTTGGTCAGAAAGAATTTGATGCTGAGATCTTCAAAAAAGAGATTGCGGAAATCCGGGTACCTGAGTTCAACAAGCTGGTATTCGTGTTCCGCGACGGTCACACAGCCGAAAAAGCCTGGCAGGACAGGTCGCGCCGCGAAAGCTGGACGGACGAGATGCGCCAGGCGGCCAGCCAAAGAGCGAAAGGTGGGAGGTAGCATGGCGTCAAGCGTAAGGATAATCCCGGCAACCCTTCGCCAGAACTCCGCCAATGGTGCGTTACAGACGGCCATGCGAAGGACTGCGGCTTACGCCAGGGTCTCCACCGACAGCGAAGAGCAATTGACCAGCTACGAGGCGCAGGTGGACTACTACACCAAATACATTAAGGAACGGACGGACTGGGAGTTTGTGCGGGTATACACGGATGAGGGCATCAGTGCAACGAATACAAAGAAACGGGATGGCTTTAAGCAGATGATTACCGATGCCCTGGACGGCAAGATTGACCTCATCATCACCAAAAGCGTTTCCCGCTTCGCTCGAAACACTGTCGACAGCCTTGTAACGGTGCGCCAGCTTAAGGAAAAAGGTGTGGAGGTCTATTTCGAGAAGGAAAACATTTATACGCTGGACAGCAAGGGCGAGCTGCTCATCACCATTATGTCCTCCCTTGCGCAGGAGGAGAGTCGCTCCATCTCCGAGAATGTCACATGGGGTCAGCGCAAGCGCATGGCGGACGGAAAGGTGAGCCTGCCATACGGCCAGTTCCTCGGTTATGAGAAGGGGGAAGATGGTTTGCCGAAGATTGTGGAATCCGAAGCTCTGATTGTCCGAATGATATTCCGCCTATTCATTGAAGGCAAAACACCATCGGCAATTGCCAAGCAGCTTGCCGGCCAGGGTATCCCGTCGCCTGCAGGGAAAAAGAGATGGCAGGTTGCCACGGTGAAGAGCATACTGGGGAATGAAAAGTACAAGGGCGAAGCGCTTTTACAGAAAGCCTTTACAGTGGACTTCTTGACAAAGAAGCGGAAGAGCAACGAGGGCGAGGTTCCGCAATACTACGTTCAAAACAGCCATCCAGCAATTATCAAGCCTGATGAGTTCGACGCGGTTCAGGCGGAGATTGAGCGACGCAAGGGTCTCGGCAGACCATGCGGTTGCAACAGCCCTTTCTCGGCGAAGATAGTTTGCGGAGATTGTGGTGGTTTTTACGGCTCCAAAGTCTGGGGTTCAAACACCAAATACCGCCGGATTATCTGGCGGTGCAATGAAAAGTACAAGAACGGCAAGAAGTGCGAAACCCCACACGTAACCGAGTACGATGTGAAAGAGCGATTCCTGGCGGCTTTCAACACGCTGATGGGCGTTCGGGATGAGTTAATCTCTAACTGCCGCCTCGCCCAGCAGGTTTTATGCGACCAGTCCGCAATTGAAGCGGAGATATCGGAAGTACGCCGTGAGATAGAGGTTGTTTCTGAACTTACAAGAAGAGCCATTTATGAAAATGCGAGAGTCGCGGTCAGCCAGGAAGAATTCAGTGACCGGCACACCGGATATATTGAACGGCACCGCAAAGCCACGGAGCGGCTTGCCGCACTGGATGGGCAACGCCGGGAACGCCAGAACAAGTTGCTTTTGCTGGAGGCATTTATAAAGGATATTGAAACCCGCTCGCTGGTGGTGGACGAGTTTGATGAAAAGCTGTGGCTGGCAGCGGTTAACAAGGTCACGGTGCTGAGTGACGGGAAACTGATGTTCAGTTTCAAGGACGGGACGGAAATCGATGGCTGACATCAGTATCCCACAGAAAGAAGGGCGCCAGAATATATGGGCGTCCTTTTTCGTCCGGTATTTTGCACACCCCTCTTTGCACACCCCCCTAAAATCGGATGCACACCCCCTCTATCTTTTAACGGCTTTCCGGTTTCAGGCTGCAAAAAAGCCGTAAGTTCAAATCCCCTTGCCTCCAGAAACGGCTAAAAAAACTGCCATAAAATAATGAAAACCATTCTGCAAAACAGCAGAAATGGCTTTATTACTGGACTTTCCGCACAAAACAAAACCACCCACCGACACAATCCTTTGTATCAATAGATGGTAGATTATTTGGTGGAGGCGAGGGGAGTCGAACCCCTGTCCGAAGGCCAACCAGCAAGAGCTTCTACGAGTGTATCCTCAAGTTTGGATTTGCGTAACGGGCTCCTTGAGGCCGGATCCCACTACACTAGCACAGTTGTGATTCCCAGTTTTTTTGGCTCTGCCAACCGTAAAACCGGTAGCCTGATTAGTCGATGCCCGGCCTAGTGCCTACAGGCTCGGAACTAGCGGACACGCTGCTATTTAAGCAGCGAGAGCGTAATTATCGTTGGCGTTTAAGCCTTTTCCACGTTGTTGACCGGGTCATGGGCCCGGACTCGCTACTCTCACCCATCAAACCCCCGTCGAATCCAAAACGCCCCCAAAATTAATATTGGTTGTTTTCCTTAAAAGCTCTTTCCACTTCACGCTTAGCTTCCTTTGTGGCTAAAGCATCACGTTTGTCGTACTGCTTTTTGCCTTTCGCCAGCGCTATTTCCAACTTAATGAAGCCTTTTTTAGGGTACACCTTGATGGGAACCAGGGTATATCCTTTTTCCCGCGTTAAACCGATCAGACGGCTGATTTCCCGACGGTTCAGAAGGAGCTTGCGCTTACGGAGAGGTTCATGGTTAAAACGGTTGCCTTGCTCGTAATGGCTGATGTGCATATTGTGTATATAAACTTCGTTGTTCTCTACCCGAGCATAGCTGTCTTTCAAGTTTGTCTTCCCGGAGCGAATGGATTTTACCTCTGTTCCGGTCAAGACCATACCCGCTTCGAATGTTTCCTCAATATGATAATCGTGAAATGCCTTACGGTTCTTTGCAAACAGCTTTTCTTCCATGCAAAACCTCTTCCGCTAGATAACCCTATTTGCCATATACAAATAGGGTCAGCCATCTCTCTTCTGTGTCCATTATAGCATTTGTCGTATTTTTCGTCAACCGCCTGGCTTTTAGCCGAGAGAGTTAAACCATCCAGCAAATACCCTCTTCCTGCCCTCACCCTAACACTCTCCCAAAGGGAGAGGGGATTTATGGGGAAGCCGAAGCGAAGGCCTCTGCGGAAACAATCTCCCTGCCAAACATCCTACAGCAATTTTATACTAACGCCTTTGGCTGTGTGTTTGTCCATGCTTGACATAGCTTAGTCTTGTACACCGGTAAGCATAAAGTCGATCTGTCGATTTTCTTTGCTAACGCGCTTCAGGATAACGCGAACAGGCTGTCCAATTCGGTATGATTTTCCAGTTCTCTCACCGATGAGAGTCAGCTTATCCTCATGAAAATTGTAATAGTCATCCTCCATACTGGAAACATGAATTAACCCTTCCACCAGGTTATCCAGTTCAGCGAACAAGCCAAAGGAAGTTACACCGGAAATGACGGCATCATATTCCTGACCTTCCTTTCCTTCCATGAACTCAACTTTTTTCATATCAACACTCTCGCGCTCTGCTTCCATGGCCAAGCGTTCGCGTGTAGATGAACGATCTGCGGCGTTATAGTTGTTATTAGCAATTTTCGCAAGTCTTTTTGCTGACGGTGTCCCAGTCAAGTATTCGCGTAGCAAGCGATGAATTACCAAGTCAGGATAGCGGCGAATAGGCGAAGTGAAGTGGGTGTAGTATTCGGCAGCTAGGCCGTAGTGCACCGCGTTTTCTGAAGTATAGCGGGCCTGCTTCATGGCTCGCAAAAGCACCGTGTTTATAACCCGTTCCTCCGGTTTTCCTGCTATATTGTGCAGCAAAGCCTGCAGTGAGGAGGAATGCATTTTTTCGGGCGCGCCCTTGATGGAAAGTCCAAGGTTCTGAACAAAATCACGGAAGTGAATCATCTTCTCGTCAGCAGGCTTTTCATGCACCCGATAAACAAAAGGAAGCTTTAGCCGAAAGATATGTTCGGCAACCGTTTCATTGCAAACCAACATAAATTCTTCAATGATAATTTCTGCAATGGTACGGGGACGCTTCTCAAGCGCAATCGGCTTACCGTCATCATCTAGCTTCACTTTTATTTCGGGAACCGCAAAATCCAAGGCGCCGCGCTTAAAGCGCTTTTCCCTGAGCAGCAAGGCTAAGCGGCGCATTTCTTCAAACATGGGAACTAGTAAACTGTACCGCTTACGCAAATCTTCGTGATTATCTTCGAGGATCGCCCGCACGTCGTCATAAGTCATTCTTTCTCGGGTACGGATTACACTGGGGGTAAAATGGTGAGCGAGCAACTGCCCCTGATGATTAAACTCCATAAAAGCACTCATGGCTAGGCGGTCAACATTGGGATTTAAGCTGCAAAGGTCATTAGAGAGCTCCGGCGGTAGCATGGGAATCACACGATCAACTAGGTAAATGCTGGTACCACGCTGAAAAGCCTCTTTATCTAAAGCTGTGCCTTCTTTGACATAATAGCCGACATCTGCAATGTGCACACCTAACTCCCAATTGCCATTTTCCTTTTTATGAAGCGAGACGGCATCATCCAAATCCTTGGCATCAGCACCATCAATCGTCACCATGAGCAATTCACGGAGGTCGCGCCTGCCTGTCAGCTCTTCTGCAGACAATTGACGGCTATATGCTTCCAGTTCTTTCAAAACTGCCGGGGGAAACTCTTCCGGCAATTCATGTTTTTTGATAATCGAAAGAGTGTCTACCCCTTTTTCTCCAGGAAAACCAATTACATCAACAATAGCTCCCTCAGGATTGCGTCGTTGTTCCGGCCAGCGGGTAATTTCAACCTGGACTTTCATGCCGTTTTTAAGTTGTTTTGCTTCACCTTTCGGAATAAAAATGTCTTGTGCGATGCGCTGGTCGTCTGGTATGACAAATCCGTATTGCCGACCGGCTTCGTAGCGGCCAACAATCAGCTTGGAGCGGCGCTGCAGAATGCGAATAATTTCGCCCTCATTATTCCTGTTGCTGCTAGCACTTTTCACTAACCGCGCCACGACTATATCGCCGTGCATAGCACCATTCATCTGGTTGGCCGGGACAAAAATGTCGCTGGTTGCTGGGTTGTCCTGGATAATAAAACCAAAGCCAGACTGATGGCCCTGCAACCTCCCTACCACCAGATTCATTCTTTCCGGCACACCATAAAGGCCATAGCGGTTTTTAATTACTTTGCCTGCCTGCTCCATTTCCTCCAGAAAACCCTGAAAGCGTTTGAGATCTCTCTTTTCATTGATACCTAACTGCCGACTCAAGTCTTCTACTTTTAGCGGCTTGTATGCGCCTTCACGCATATAGTTCAATACTTTTTCCTCAAAACTCATATTTCTGCCTCATTTCTTTTGGTATCCTTCCTTAGAGCCCCAGTTCTCTCGAAGCATTCTGCATGGCTTCCAGGCTGATGCTAATAAATTCTTCTAGACTCAGACCCAACTGGCTGCATGCTTTAATTTGCTCCCTGCTTGCACCGCGGGCAAAGTGTTTTTCGCCAAACCGGTTTAAAACAAACTGGGCATCAATGGCGGAGAGCTTTTTAGCCGGGTGAATCAGTGCTGCGGCCACAATCAGTCCGGTGACTGGGTCTGCGGCATAGAGTGCCTGGTCCATCCTGCTGATTCGAGCATGACCCAATAGTTCATTGTGGGCGCGAACTGCTTGGATAATTTCTGCTGGGAAGCCTAATTCCTGCAATCTCTGCGCGGCAAGAAGCCCATGCTGCTCAGGATGTTCGACAGTTTCATCATAATCTAAGTCGTGGACAAGGCCTGCCAAGCGCCAAGCCTCTACGTCCGCGCCGCAGTGACAGGCCAACGCGCCCATCACTGCCTCTGTAGCGACCATGTGTTTAATTAAGTTTTTGTTTTTTGTATGTTTTTTAACCAAATTAAGCGCTTCCATACGCTCCATAGCAGTTCACCCCTGAAAAATAATATATTTACGAGCCATTTTTCCATTCGGCTTAGATCGAATAAATCCCTGCTTTATGCCTAGGCAAACATTTAATAAAGGTAACAAAAACCCCCCCAAGCTAAGATCCGTCTTAGAGTGGGGGGATTAATCACGTCTTATTTGCAGCACTTCTATCAGTTTTAGAAGAAGCGCTCAATCAGGGGAACGACGCGGGCGAAAAGCGGAGCAAAAACAAGCGCCACAATGCTCATCAGCTTGATAAGAATGTTAAGCGAAGGACCGGATGTGTCTTTAAACGGGTCACCAACAGTGTCACCAACAACAGCAGCTTTATGCGGGTCGGAACCCTTGCCGCCATGAGCGCCACCTTCAATATATTTTTTTGCATTATCCCATGCGCCGCCGGCGTTTGCCATGAAAATAGCCATGAGCACACCTGTAATCGTTGCACCGGCCAATAATCCGCCTAACGCTTCTGCACCCAAGACTAGTCCGGTAGCAACGGGCACAAGTACTGCCAGCAGGCCCGGCACCACCATTTGTTTCAGGGCAGCGGCGGTGGAGATATCTACACAGCGAGCATAATCGGGCTTTGCTTTCCCTGCCATCAGGCCGGGAATTTCCCTGAATTGACGACGAACTTCTTCAATCATTTCAAATGCTGCCCGACCCACCGCTTCCATGGTTAGGGCAGAAAAGAAGAAGGGAAGCATTCCGCCAAGAAACAAACCAACAATTACCGTGGCACTGGTGATATCAATTGAGGGGATATTGGCTGCCTGGGTATAGGCAGTAAAAAGAGCCAGGGCAGTTAAAGCGGCAGAACCAATGGCGAAACCTTTACCAATGGCAGCAGTCGTGTTACCCATCGCATCCAGTTGATCCGTAATTTTACGAACAGACTTATCCAAGTGGGACATTTCGGCGATACCACCGGCGTTATCGGCAATTGGGCCGTAGGCATCAACCGCGATGGTCATTCCCGCAGTCGCCAGCATGCCGACAGCAGAAATAGCAATCCCATAAAGACCTGCTGTTTCATAAGCAATGATAACAGCACTGCCAAGCACCAAGATCGGCAATAGTGTAGAGCGCATGCCCACAGCCAAACCGGAGATGATGGTTGTGGCCGGACCGGTTAGTGATGCTTCTGCAATCCCTTGTACAGGCCTGTAATGATCTGAAGTATAGTATTCAGTGATGCGGCCAATTAAGATCCCGGCTACTAAACCGGAAACTACGGCAAAAAACGGGCCGATACCACCAAAAACTTCTCTGTAATTATTAATAATGAAAAACGCAGCTATAATTACCAAGATGCCGCTAACCAAGGTGCCGCGCTCTAACGCGGTAGACAGTTTGACTCCCTCTTTTGCTTTAACAAAAAAGGTGCCTAAAATAGCAGCAATAATTCCGGTAGCAGAGACTAGCATCGGCACGAGCACACCCTCAATGCCGTAAACCACAACACCGATGGTGATAGCAGCAATAATAGCTCCCACATAAGATTCAAATAAATCCGCACCCATACCGGCGACGTCACCAACGTTGTCGCCTACATTATCTGCAATAACAGCCGGGTTGCGGGGATCGTCTTCGGGGATACCTGCTTCTACTTTTCCTACTAAATCAGCACCAACGTCCGCAGCTTTGGTATAAATACCGCCGCCTACACGGGCAAAAAGAGCGATGGAGCTGGCGCCAAGAGCATAGCCGGTAAGCATCTGCACATCGCCGAAAATCAGGTACAGAACGCCCAGGCCCAAGAGTCCCAAACCAACAACAGAAAGACCCATGACTGCACCGCCAGAAAATGCCAAGGTCAGCGCTTCATTTATCCCTTTGCGGGCAGCATTGGTTGTACGCACATTGGCTTTAGTAGCTATGTTCATCCCAATATAACCGGCCAGCGCTGAAGCGAATGACCCTACCAAATAGGAGACAGCCGTACCTATGTCAATAGCGAAAGTGATTACAAAAAAGAGAATAATGACAAAAATGAGCAGGACACGGTATTCACGTTTAAGGAAAGCCAGAGAACCCTCTTGAATTGCCTGAGCTATTTCTTTCATCCGTTCGTTGCCAGGATCCGCTTTGCTAACTCTGGCAGCTAAGTAAAAAGCGAACAGCAGACCTACAACACCCGCAAGCGGCGCCAATATGATAAGATTTTCCATACAGTTTCTACTCCTCCTTCTATCTAGATTCTATCTTGACCCGGCAGCCGGGTTAAGCTCTAAGGATCGTCAAGACAATAGCCAGCACCATAAACAAAACAGCGAAGACGACAGTTAGTTTTGCCAGCAAATCATCTACGCCTTTTTTCTTGCCGAATATAGACTGGGATGCGCCAGTAATTGCTCCGGAAAGACCGGCCGACTTGGAAGACTGTAAAAGAACGGATGCAACCATACCTAGAGCTGCCAGCAAGAACAAAATATTAACTGCTATTTCCATCCACCACACCTCCTTTTTTGAGCCACAATGAATTTGTCAAAATATTGAGGAAATAACCTCCGCCACGCTCTGCCTTAGAGCACAAAGATATTCTATCATACAGCTTTAGAAAAAACAATAAACGATTTACATTTTTTAAGCAGATTCCACTGTGGTGGGCAACAAGCAAGGGCAACTACCTTAAAAGATGGGCGTTCGGGAAAAAGAGTTGCCTGCCGCGCGCGTCTTCGAAATTAGCGATAAGGGATTGTCCTCGCGGAGAGATAAAAAACTGGATTAAATCAGTGGCACCTGCAAAGTTAATACTGGCATGGCGTGCCGGATTAACAGCCATAATGCCATACTGATTGTGCAAAATTTCCCCTCCTTCAAATAGGAGAGCCAGATCCAGCTTATCCTGCTGCATATAATAGGTGCCACGGTCTGTAAGGGTATAGCCATTCCGCTCATCAGCCATCCGCAGCGTATCGGCCATACCGGCACCGGCCCGCAAATACCAAGCCCCGCTTGGCGTCATTCCAGCCGCACGCCAAAGCTCATTCTCTTTAACATGCGTGCCTGAATTATCCCCACGGGACACAAACGTGGCTCTTGCCTCAGCAATGGCTCCTAGTGCGCCGGCAGCGTTTGCTGCCCTCCGAATGCCGACAGGGTCTGCTGCAGGACCGACAATGACAAAATCATTATACATCACCCTCACGCCGTCCGATGAAGTGACCCTGATTCCCGGCAAAGCGGGCACTGCTACCCAATTCTTCTTCAATCCGGAGTAAACGGTTATACTTAGCCACACGATCTACACGGGACGGCGCACCAGTCTTGATTTGTCCCGCAGCCGTAGCCACTGCCAAATCGGCAATGGTAGTGTCGGCAGTTTCTCCTGAGCGGTGGGAAATTACAGAATTATAGTCATGTTTCTGCGCAAGGGCGATACAATCCAATGTCTCTGTTACAGAACCTATCTGGTTCAATTTAATTAAAATTGAGTTAGCGGTAGAGGTATCAATCCCCCTCTGCAACCGCTCCATATTGGTCACAAACAAGTCGTCACCCACAAGTTGTACCTGCTTGCCCAATACGCCCGTAAGCAGCTTCCAGCCTGCCCAGTCATCCTCCGCCAGACCGTCCTCAATGGACACGATCGGGTATGCGGCCACCAGCTGCTCATAAAATGCGACCATTTCCTGCGACGTCTTCTGCAGCCCTTCACCGTCCAGATGATAAAGACCATCCCTGTACATCTCACTGGCGGCCACATCCAGCGCCAGCACTACGTCGCTGCCGGGACTATAGCCCGCCGCCTCAATAGCTTGCATAATTACAGCCAGCGCAGCTTCATTAGATACTAAATTTGGCGCGAAGCCGCCTTCATCGCCTACGGCTGTGTTCAGCCCCTTTTTTTGGAGCACTTTTTTTAGATGGTGAAATATCTCTGTCCCCACACGCAATGCCTCGGCAAAAGTAGGCGCGCCTACCGGCAATACCATAAATTCCTGAATATCCACGTTATTGTCGGCATGCTGACCGCCGTTTAAAATATTTAACATGGGCACCGGCAGAAGCCTGGCGTTGGCACCTCCCAGATAGCGGTATAAAGGAAGCCCCAAGGAAACTGCCGCCGCATTAGCTACTGCCATGGAGACACCCAAGATGGCGTTTGCTCCCAGTTTGCCTTTGTTTGGTGTCCCATCCAGTTCAAGCAACATTCGGTCTATTGCCGCCTGCTCTAAGGCGTCCATCTCTCTTAAAACCGGAGCAATTAGCTCATTAACATTGCTTACGGCCCGCAGCACTCCTTTGCCCAAATATCGCTTGCTGTCATTGTCGCGCAACTCGATAGCTTCAAACGCGCCGGTAGACGCTCCAGACGGTACGGCTGCCCTGCCAAAGCCTCCTCCCGCCAGCGATACGTCAACTTCCATGGTAGGATTTCCCCTGGAATCCAAAATTTCACGAGCAAAAATTTTAATGATTTTACTCATCTTTCTGACCTCCTGTCTTCTTTGCCTTAGCCTGTCCCTTTTTCCGAGAAAGGTGGATTAAAAGCGATGTACCGGTCATTTCAGGCGGCTTAGGCAGGCCTAGCAACTCCAAAACTGTGGGAGCCACATCTGCTAAAATTCCGCTTTTACGCAACTTTTGTGGCGGATAAGATGCCAGTATAAACGGAACAGGATTAGGTGTATGAGCAGTAAAACTCAAATTGTTTCGCCCTACTGTCATCTGTTCCACATTGCCATGGTCCGAGGTAACAATCGCAATACCGCCTTTTTCAAGCACTGCCGTCACTACCTCCCGCAGAGATGCATCCACGGCCTCAACCGCTTTAACGGCCGCTTCCAGCACGCCGGTATGACCTACCATGTCGGCATTGGCATAGTTTAAAACAATCAAATCGAAACGACCTTCATTGATTTCCTGCAACACCCGCTTTGTAATTTGCGGCGCGCTCATTTCCGGCTGAAAATTATATGTAGGAACTTGCGGTGATGGAATCAAAATGCGCTCTTCTCCCGGAAAACATTTTTCCTCGCCGCCGCTAAAGAAAAACGTAACATGGGCATACTTTTCGGTTTCAGCAATTCGCAATTGCGTTAAGCCGGTTTTAGCGATGACTTCCCCCAGCGTGGCGCTTGGATGGTCGGGCAAAAATGCCACCGGCACGTTGATTTTTTCATCATACTCGGTCAAGCTCACAAAATAAGGGTAGGGATGATTTTCCCCACGGTTAAAACCGCTAAACTCCGGGTCTGTGAGCGCGCGGGTAATTTGCCTTGCTCGATCAGGACGAAAATTGAAAAAGATTACGGCGTCAGCCGTCTTGATGGAAGCTACCGGCTTGCCATCCTTGTCAAGAATCACAGTCGGCCTGACAAACTCATCTGTTTCTCCACGTTCATAAGCCGACTCCAAGGCATGCATCGCCACGGCAGCCACTTCCCCTGTGCCGTAAACCATGGCATGATAAGCCAATGCCACCCGTTCCCATCGTCTGTCACGATCCATCGCATAATAGCGCCCCGAGACGGTAGCAACTTTGCCCACTGCTAATTCACTCATTTTATTTTCCAAGGCAAGTAAATACTCACCTGCACTGGTGGGGGCCACATCCCGCCCGTCAAGCACAGCATGGACAAATACTTTATCCATATTTTCTCGCTTAGCCAATGCCAACAAAGCAAACAAGTGGCGCAAATGACTGTGGACACCGCCGTCTGAAAGCAATCCCAACAAATGAAGCGCGGAATGATTTGCCTTTGAGTAGGCAATCGCTGCTAAAAGTTTCTCGTTCTCAAAGAAAGGACCATCCTCGATGGCCTTGTCAATCCGGGGCAACTCTTGGCAAACAATTCTACCAGCACCGATATTCAGATGTCCAACTTCTGAGTTCCCCATCTGCCCCTTCGGAAGTCCCACTTCTTCACCACTGGCTTTTAGTCGCGCCAGCGGAAATTCTTCTTTGAGATGGTGATAGAAAGGCGTATGCGCTTGGTAGAGGGCATTGCCGTTCTTTTTTCTGCCTAAGCCCCAACCATCCAAGATAATTAAGGCGAGAGGGCGGGGACGACTCATGATGCAACTGCTCCCAAAGCGTTTTGCACAATAGCGGCAAAGATTAGCGGATCAAGACTGGCGCCGCCTACCAGAGCACCATCAATCTCAACCTCCCGCAAAAATTCGTCGATATTTTCCGGCTTAACACTGCCACCATATTGAATTCTAAGATCACGTGCCACTTTAAGGCTAAACATCTCGCCAATTATTTTGCGGATATGGCGAGCCACCGCGGCTGCGTCGTGAGCGCTGGCTGTCAAACCGCTGCCGATTGCCCAAACAGGCTCATAAGCCACAACTACTCTGCGTACATGGGAGGGATCCAGACCCCTCAAGGCGATACTAACCTGTTCTCCCACTACACTGTTTGTCTGCTCCGCCTTGCGCTGTTGCAGCGTTTCCCCCACACAGACAATAGGCACCAGCTCATGGGCAAAGGCCGCCCTAACTTTGCGGGACACCTGCTGATCCGTCTCGCCAAAAAGCTGTCGCCGTTCCGAATGGCCGAGAATCACATATTGCGCACCTAAATCTTTTAGCAGCAGCGGTGAGACTTCGCCTGTGAACGCGCCGGCTGTTTCCCAATACATGTTCTGCGCACCAAGCTTGAAGCCATACTTTCGACATGGCTCCGCAATTAAAGCAAGCAAAGGGCACGGTGGACAAAGCACTGTTTCCAGCGCATCTTCTGCCTTCAACTGACTTCCCAGCTGACTTACAAAGCTTGTAGCCTCCTCACTCGTTTTATGCATTTTCCAGTTAGCGGCAATAATTGGTATCCGCATGCCAAACCCCTTCCTGTGGACTACTAAGTTAGCTCTCTTGAAGAACTGCAATTCCAGGCAGCTCTTTCCCCTCCCAAAACTCCAACGTAGCGCCACCCCCGGTGGAAATGTGTGAAATCTGCTTATCTACACCTGCTTTTTCCGCCGCCGCAATCATATCGCCGCCGCCAATAATCGAAAATGCTTCAGATTGCGCAAGAGTATGGAGCAGCTCAATACTCCCCTGCGCGAAAGCATCCAGCTCATACATCCCCAGCGGACCGTTCCACAAAACAGTGCCTGCCTTACTAACCAGATCTCCATAGCTCCTTCTTGTTTGCGGGCCAATATCAAGAGCCATTTTACCTGGCTGCACCGAATCCACCGTAACAGCTTGAGCGCCAAGCCCATCTTTCGGGCTATCTGCCACAATCAAGTCCGATGGTAGACAAAGCTTTACCTTGAGGATTGCTGCCTCGCGCATAATTTCAACCGCGGCTGCCAGCTGGTCCTCTTCCACGAGCGACTTACCCAGCTGATATCCTTTTGCCTTCAAAAAAGTATTAGCCATGCCGCCGCCAAGCAAAAGAGTATCCACCAGCCTCAGCAGATTATGTAAAACTCCAATTTTATCGGCAATTTTACTGCCCCCTACGATGGCTACCAAAGGCCGCCGCGGGTTAAGCAGGCTTTTAGAGAGATTTTCTATTTCTGCCACCATCAGCATGCCTGCTACTGCTGGAAGGTATTGTGCCACCCCGGTGTTGGAGGCGTGTGCCCTGTGCGCAGTACCGAAGGCATCGGAAACAAACAGATCGGCAAGTTCGGCGTATGCCTTAGCCAGTGCTGGGTCATTACTCTTTTCTCCGGGGTGGAAACGCACATTTTCCAGCAGAAGAAGCTCTCCAGGCTGCAGAGCTGCGGCGGCAAGAGAAACTTCTTCGCCTACTACTTCATCGACCTTCTGCACATGGCGATCTAGCAGCAGAGACAACCGCGCCGCCACTGCGTCCATGCGCAAACTTTCATCCGGCTTCCCTTTTGGACGACCAAGGTGACTAGCTAAAATTACTGCGGCTCCCTGCGCCAGCATGTAGCGGATAGTGGGCAGCGCCGCCTTGATCTTCGTATCGTCAGTAATTTCACCATGTTCATTTCTGGGCACATTAAAATCTACACGAGTAAAGACCCGTTTGCCAGACAGGTCAATATCTTTGACTGATTTTTTTGTCAAGAAAGACACCTCCGCAAAAGAAGCTGCCGCAGCCTCTCACGCAGGCGGCAACTTTTCTATTTATAAGCCCTGTTTTGCGATAAAGAGAGCCAGATCAATAACACGACAAGCATAGGCATACTCATTGTCATACCAAGCGATCACTTTGACCAGATTATCCTGCACAACCATGGTGGACAGGGCGTCTATAACGCTAGAACGCGAATCTCCCTTATAATCCACAGAAACTAGCGGCTCATCAGAAACACCAAGAATTCCTTTCATCCGACCGGCGGCAGCGCGACGGAAAGCATTATTAACTTGTTCTGTTGTTACAGAGTTGTCCAGTTCCGCCACCAGATCAACTAATGAGACGGTAGGAGTCGGCACCCGAATTGCTAAACCGTCTACTCTGCCGCGAATCCCGGGCATGACCATGGATACGGCACGCGCCGCTCCTGTGGTGGTCGGAATCATGGACAAGGCGGCCGCTCTGGCGCGACGCAAATCACTATGTGCCAGGTCCAAAATCCTCTGGTCGTTAGTATACGCATGAATAGTCGTCATTAACCCTTTCTTAAAGCCAAATTCATCATCAAGCACTTTGCAGACAGGCGCCAGGCAATTGGTGGTGCAGGAAGCATTAGAAATGACATGGTGATTGGCCGGATCATACTTATCTTCATTTACCCCCATTACGACTGTATAATCTTCCCCTTCAGCCGGGGCTGTAATAATAACTTTCTTTGCACTGCCGTCCAGTTGCTTTCCGGCTTCGCGAGCATCACTAAACGACCCCGTAGCTTCAATTACGATCTCCACACCATAATCACTCCAGTTAAGATTGGCGGGATGACGATCAGCCAGAATTTTTACTTCCCGCCCATTTAACAGGAGCGCATTCTTTAACGGCTCCACATCGTAAGGTGTGCGGCCGTAGAGCGAGTCATACTTCAAAAGATGCGCCAGCATCTTCGGATCTCGTGTACTGTTAAAAGCTACCATTTCCAGCTCAGGATGCTCCTCTACCAGTCGGATGCACGCGCGCCCGATTCGACCGAAACCGTTTACACCGATTTTAATCGTCATTCTATTGCCTCCCTAAAATATAATCCTTAAAGCAAAACTTATCTTTTTGGAACAGAAGAAAAACGCTTCGCGCTTTATCTACGACCCCCCATTGTGTAGGAAATCATATAATTTCCTTACCCACAAGAAAAATCCTCACCCAGAGGCGAAAGACGCATAGATAATTCGCTAATAAAAGCTAAATTCCTGCCGCACCCGGAGAAAAGGATGTGCCTCTGCACATCCTTTTCTCCGCTAAATACGTTTTCTCCTGGTTGATGAAGGAATGCCTATTTCCTCCCGGTATTTTGCTACTGTACGACGGGAAACCAGAATATCCCGCCTAGCCAATAACGCCACCAGCTTTTGGTCGCTAAGTGGCTTATGGGTATTTTCGGCATTAATCAATTCGCGCAGATGGCTCTTGATTGATTCGGAGGAAACAGCCATACCATGAAAATCTTCCACACCTGAACAAAAGAAAAACTTTAAAGGAAAAACACCTCGCGGCGTTTGCACAAACTTATTAGCCGCCGCCCTGCTGACTGTCGACTCGTGCACCCCAATTTCTTCTGCAATCTGACGAAGAATCAGCGGTTTCAAATGTTTAATCCCTTCATCAAAAAAACTGCGCTGCATTTCCACAATACTTACTGTCACACGGTACAAAGTCATCCGGCGCTGTTCTATACTGCGCAGCAACCAGAGCGCCGAATCCAAACTATTTTTTATAAAAGAATTAGTACTAGCCTCACTGCTCTCTTTCCCCAACAATGCCCGATAATAGGGATTAACAGCAAGGCGGGGCGTAGATTGCTCATTAACCAGCACAATATATTCGCCTGCCACCTTTTCTACCACCACATCGGGCACAACGTAACGCACATCACTAACATCACCAATCAGCCTGCCAGGCTTTGGTTCGAGCGTACGAATATAGTCCAGCGCTGCCTGCACCTCGGCAGGTTCGACGCCTAGTTCGGCAGCAACTTTTTTGCACTTATTTTCGGCTACATCCGCCAGATACGCACTGATGATTTTAACGGCCAACGGGTGGGCATTACCCCGCTCCCGGATTTGTAACAACAGACACTCCTGCAAATTGCGTGCACCGACGCCGACAGGGTCAAATTTCTGAATGATTTCCAACGCGGCGGCAATTTCCGACTGCTCCACACCAATCAGCAACGCCAGTTCGCCGGTATCACCTTTTAAATAGCCATGCTGGTCAATGTTGCCAATTAAAAATTCGCCGATTCGCTTTTCCGTGGAAGTAAGCTTACAAAGCCCTAGTTGTAAAAGCAGATGTTCCTGGAGAGTTGGCTCCTTGCTTAAAAAATAATCAAATCCCGGCTCATCTTCATTATGCCTCAAGCGGAAAGAGGGCAAAGGCTCAGAGCCTTCGTCACGCAAATATTCTATCCAGTCAATAGGGTCTTTCTCCAACCCTTCATTAGCCAACAATTCATCTAGCCGTTTTTCCCCGTCTTCGCCCTCCTCAACTTCCAGCACAGGATTGCTAAGCAGTTCATTCTGGACATAGGTTTGCAGCTCTAGCGCTGAAAGCTGCAACAAATTAATCGCCTGCTGCAGTTCAGGCGTCATAATCAGCTTCTGTGATTGTTCCAGCCTAAGATTATAGGAAATCCGCATTACGGCATCTCCTTTGCGAATTTGTGAAAACTCAGTACACTTCTGACGCCATAAAAAGATGTCGGCGAGAGAAAAGTTCATCTGTTTTCAGACTATTCGCCAGTGCATTGCAAAAATCCTGCCAACTAGCAAGTTAATCTCTTCACACAGCCGTGATCATCGAAAATTATTTTTCTCTTCAATTAGTTTTTTGGAGATTTTTTCCAGTTTACGCATTCTGTGATTAACGCCTGATTTCCCCAACTTTGGCTCCAGCATCTCACCCAACTCCTGAAGACTGGCTTCAGGATGCAGCAAGCGCAGCTCTGCTAATTGCTGCAGTGGCGGCTCGAGTGCAGCAAGACCGACGGAATCGTCGATGGCTCGAATAACCTCTGCCTGTTTTACCGCGGCTTCCACCATTTTGTTCACATTGGCTGTCTCAAAGTTGACTAAACGGTTAATTCTGTTGCGGATATCTTTTAAAATACGCACATTCTCGAAGTTGAGCAGGGCAGCATGAGCTCCAATCACGTTTAGAAAAGCCACAATCTGTTCACTGTCTTTCAGATAAACTAAGTAGCCGTTTTTTCTGGTGGTAACTTTCGCCTGTAACCCAAAGGTTTCAATGAGCGCAGACAAGTCATCAGCCTGTTGTTGATAGTCAGTAAATATTTCCAGATGGTATGAATTTTCCGGGTTAGACACGGAGCCTGCAGCTAAAAACGCGCCGCGCAAATAAGCTCTGCCACAGCATTTTCCCTTTTTAATCCGTTCAGCCAATTCCTGAACAAAAGTACCCCCGCACATTAAGCCCAGTTCCGTCAACACTTCACGAACGCGCAATGATTCCGAAATACGGATGAGATAGACATTGTTTTTCCGCAACCTGATCTTTCTGCGCACCAGTAGCTCTGAGCTAAGGCAAAAGAGCTGCTTGAAGAGAGAAAAAATCCGGCGGGCGATGGCCGGGTTAGATGTAACCACGTTTAATGAGAGTCGCTTGCCTGAAATCTGGATATTGCCGCTTAAGCGGATAAATGCCGTCAATTCAGCAGCCTGGCAACATTCTCTGCCAAATTCACGGCGGGTCAGCTCATTTTTCGCCTGCAGGGCGTATGTCATGCAACACACCTCTCTCCCGGTGTATTAAACGATGCAGTGCACTTCTCTTTTTCTTCCCGCCATTAGCCTTACTAAACGCCAAATCATGCGAAAAGATAATTTTTGCCAATTCATCCGAATCGTGACGAACAAGCTCATGATGCGACATCAAGTTGCCTGACAATATCCCCACACCCATTTGAGCTAGGCGCTCGACTTCGGGAAGCACCGGAACAGAGCCCTCATGCCGGTATTTGTCTAATAAAGAGGCCGGAATATCGAAATTGTTATTCACCACAACCAGCTCAAAAATACCGGGACCAACATGTTCGTCAATTGCCTGCAGGTGATCGGCTGCCGTGTAACCATCCGTTTCCCCCGGTTGAGTCATCACATTACAGATATATATTTTCCTCGCTTTGCTTTCCCTGACGGCTGCCGCAACTCCCGGCACCAGCAGATTAGCCAGGACGCTGGTGTATAAGCTGCCTGGGCCTACCAGAACAATTTCTGCTTCGCGAATGGCATGAGCCGCCGCCGGATAAATTTGCGACGTATCCGGATCCAAGGAAAGCCGGCAAATTTTCCCGCGCTCGGCAGCGATGCGACTTTCCCCACGAATCGAGCGACCGTCAGCAAAGCGCGCCACCAGATTCACATTCTCTAGAGTTACCGGCAGCACTTCTCCTTTGACTGCCAGCACGCGGCTAGCGACTGACAGCGCTTCCTCAAAGCCAAACTCATCACTCAGCGCTGCCAGAAATAAATTCCCGAGATTATGCCCGTGCAACCCTTCTACCGCGGTAAACCGATATTGAAACACCTTTTCCAAAAGCGGTTCAGTATTGGCCAACGCCAGCAAGCAGTTGCGGATATCGCCGGGAGGCAGGATAGCCAACTTTTCGCGCAGACGCCCTGAGCTACCCCCGTCGTCTGTGACATTAACGATCGCCGAGAGGTTCGAGCTATATCTCTTTAATCCCCGCAGCAAGGTGGAAAGTCCGGTGCCGCCGCCGATGGCAGCTATCCTGGCGCCGTTTTCACGGCAATATTTTTGATAAAGCGTCTCCCGCAGCTCTGCGCCTTGATCGCGCCCCCCGCCATGGCGGCGCGGAAAAAACATGGCAGCTCCGCCTACGGCTAAGCCCAACAAAAAGTCACGAATTTGCATCGTCTAATTCTCCTCAAACTCAAGACTTATGGATATCCCTATTCTCTTTTACCACGCGGTAATTTTTCCCTTTGAGAATCTTCTCCAACTCATTCACAATTGAAACGGAACGATGCTTGCCTCCGGTACAACCAATGGCTATCACAAGTTGAGGCTTCCCCTCTTTAATATAGCAAGGAACAAGAAACTGAATCATGTCCACCAGCTTTTGAAAGAATTTGTGCGTAATTGCCCACTTCCAAACGTATTCTTTAACTTCTTCGCTATTACCAGTCAACGGACGCAGCTGCTCAACATAGTGAGGGTTAGGCAGAAAGCGGACGTCAAACACCAAGTCGGCATCCAAAGGGATCCCGTATTTGAAACCGAATGCTACCAGCGTAATTAAAATATTCTCCTGTTCGCTGTCTGGTGCATAAAGGGAGGTAATCTCTTCTTTTAGCTGATGCGGCGTAAGCATAGTGGTATCTATTATTTTATCGGCTTTACTGCGGATTTGTGCCAACAATCTTTTTTCTTCCTTGATTCCCTCAGCAATACTGCCCTTTGCAGCCAGCGGATGACGTCTACGCGTCTCCTTAAAACGGCGAATCAACGCCTCGTCATCAGCCTCTAGGAAGATAATCTCGTAATCAAAGCCGATTTCTTCCAGCATTTGCAACGCCTCATGCAGGCTGTCAAAAAACTCGCCGCCACGAATATCGGAGACAAGGGCAATGCGGTTAATTTTTCCCTCAGAATGCGCCGCCAATTCGGCAAATTTAGGAATTAGCATGGGCGGCAAGTTGTCGATGCAAAAATAACCTAAATCTTCAAAACTGCGAATCGCCTGGCTCTTTCCTGCCCCGGAAAGTCCGGTGATTAACACAAAACGGATATTTTCCAACATCTTCGCCCCCCAATTTTCCTAATGACGATTATTACTTTACTGCTGGACAGTTTCGGCTCAAACCCTTAGTTTCCCTCTTTTACAGACTTTATTTTTCCAGATTAACAATTCGCTCTAGGGGAATCTTCAGGCGCCGGATCAATTGGTAAGCTTGAAAAAAATCTCCTACACGCTCCGGTGCGTGCGCATCACTGCTGAGCAGAAAACGGACTCCGGTAGGGAGAGCCTCACTGATATACGGGTCTAACTCGCTGCCATAGGAGCTGTTAATTTCTAAAAATGTACCGTATTCCTTGCAAACGCGAGCTAGTTC
The DNA here is from genome assembly GCA_018333455.1 of Dethiobacter sp. Taxonomy (GTDB): domain Bacteria; phylum Bacillota; class Dethiobacteria; order Dethiobacterales; family Dethiobacteraceae; genus GPS1B09. The sequence goes on from JAGXTN010000021.1 coordinate 22,726, forward strand.
CGCCGTATCAATATCAATCTGCAGACCCGGATGAGCAATGGCAGTTATCGGGTAACGCCGCACGGCCGAAGTAATTGCCGTAGTATTGGCTGCCCGCAGCGACGCAGAGCTTGTTTTCATCCAGCCAGACCAAAAGTTACGGGCTCCCTGCCAGAAAGCAGCCAGGCTCCGGGGACGGACCAATTTATGATAGCCCACAAGCAGAAAGTCGAGTTCCCGCAAAATGTCGGTGGACACATCAATTGTGCCGTCAGTATCAACGATATTTGCTTCCACGCCGAAAAGAATCTCTACCTCCGGATATTTATGGCGTAACGTCTCAATCTCTTCTTTCATCCGCCGAAAAGCATGAGCACCGCCAATGCCGATAAAAAAATGGCCGGGACCGTGGTCTGCTATCCCCACCGCCTGCAAGCCACGCTTCATTGCCACGCGCACATTATCTTCAATGCTTCCTTTCCCATGGCTATAATCTGTATGGGTGTGTAAATCGGTAATTGCATACATAAAACAAAAGGCACCCCCTACCAGGTAGTGTGCCCAAAATCAAGTCCAATCACAGAGTTTTTCTTCATCCCGGATGATAATACGTTGCTTGTCCAATGTTAATATCCCGTCTTTTTGGAAACGACTCAAGATCCTAGTCACCGTCTCCCTAGACGTGCCAATCATACTGGCCATCTCCTGCCTAGTCAATTCCAGGTCGAGAAGCACTCCGTCTTTCGTCTTTTTTCCTTCATGCCTGCTAAACTGCAGCAACAGCCCAGCCATTCTCCCGTAGGCATCGTGAAGCGCCAAATCCCGGATCAATAGCTGGGCTTGGCGCAGGCGTCTGCTCATGATCTGCAGCAATGTCACCGCAAGCATAGGCTGACTCTGCAGTAACTTGCCCATATCAGTACTGCGCAAAAGCCAACAAGTTGAATCTTCCGCCGCTTCTGCCGTGGCCGGGTAAGGCCCCTGATCAAATAAAATCACCTCGGCGAAAATATCGCCGTCTTTTAAAATCTGTAAAATCTGTTGACGTCCGTCAACGCTGGCTTTACTAATTTTAATCCGTCCTTGCCGGATAACAAAAAGCGCCTCTCCTTTGTCGCCTTCCAAAAAAAGCACAGTCCCTTTCGGATAAAACCGTTCAATCATCACACAAGCGACGGTTTCCAGTTCTGTTGCGGAAAGACCCTCAAAAAAGGGTACTCTTTGCAGAGATTCCGCGTTTTTAGAATAACTCATGCTCCGCCTCCCCCAGGGGCAAAACGCGCTTTGCCGCGACCAGCCAGAAAACGCTTCACACGCTCTGCATTCAGATTCAAAATGTTATTCTCCGGCACCCCCGCCTGGAGCGCCAGCGCCAGCGCCCGGTCCAGTTTGCCCACATCTGCTGCATAATGAGCGTCGCTGCTGATGGAGATAAGCACATCATGCTCTTTTGCCAAGTGAGCGATTTCCAGGCAGATTTCGCTGCTGCCTTGCCGAACTAAAAAGGAGCTGTTATTGATCTCTAAAGCCTTCCCCAGCTGTTTTGCGGCAGATACCACTTCTTCCAAAACAATGGGAAAATCCGGATTGCCGGGATGGACGACAATATCCACAGACGGGTTTTGCATTGCGTGAATGAGAGCGCGCGTATTGCGCTCCCGGCACAATAGTTCCGCACAAAAATTGTGCAGTCCTACGAGGACGATGTCGAGTTGCTTTAAATATCCTTCCTGCAAATCAAGCCTGCCCTGTTCATCCAGAATATTGACTTCAGCTCCGCGTAAAATAGTTACACCGCCAATCTCCGCCGGCAACACCCGTAAATTACCGAAATAATACTCGTGTGGCCCACCGGGCATAGCCGGACCGTGGTCTGTAATCGCCACCAGTTCCAATTGCTTTGCGGCAGCCGCCGCCGCAATTTCTCCAATGGTGCTGTAAGCGTGACCGCTGGCCAGAGTATGGACATGAAGGTCGGCGAGAATTCTCATACAGGGAGCACTCCTTAGTAAATCACATGATAGTCCACAGCTTTAATATTAACACATCCTGTCATCAGCATGCCATGGCGCAGTTGAGCAGTCATCTTTTCAATGATCAACTTCACGCCGGCGGAGCCGCCGCCAAATGCGCCCCAGAGTGCAGGCCGGCCAATGAGCACGGCGTTAGCTCCCAGTGCCAACATTTTCAGCACATCTATGCCGGTGCGAATTCCGCCGTCGGCAAACACAAAAATTTCACCTTTCACTCGTTCGACAATTTCCGGAAGTACTTCAGCCACACCGGGGGTCCCGTCCAGAACACGCCCGCCGTGGTTGGAAATAACAATAGCGGCAGCCCCTAGTTCCAAAGCCATTTCAGCTTCCTTAGCCGTCATAATTCCCTTCAAGACAAAAGGCAATTCTGTCAATCCCATTAGTTCGCGCAACTGATAAAAAGTTTTTGGTCCTACCGGCTGCCCTTTGAGAGCCATGGTTACAAGTCCGGCACCATCAAGATCAATGCCCACCGCGAAAGCACCGCTTTCTTCCGCCTGGCAAATACGCTTGGCTATAGCATCCATGGAACGCGGTTTAATAATCGGGATGCCGCTGCCTCCGGCGGCGCTAATCGCTTCCAGTCCGGAAGCATAAATGGCCTCTTCCGCGCCGTCACCGCTAAAGGAGAAAGAACCGGCCTCCTTTGCTCCTGTCACAAGGCAGGAGATCATCTCCGCCTCTGAAAGCGCACCGCCCAGATTATATGAGGCACCGGTAAGTGGCGCCACAAAAATAGGAGTGTCAAAAGATTTACCAAATACTTTTATAGCCGTATTAGGCTCATCAACCTGATGAATGGTACGCATATTGATATGATACATCGCCAACGCTTCACAGTTATTGCTAAACGCAGAGCCACTTAGCACACCGCCAATACCCGGAACTTCACCGGCGCACACTCTACCGTCACAGCGAGGACATACTCGGCAATAACCCTTTAGTTTTTCCCTAGCGCTGTCACGCACTTCCTTCTCAGTCATTAAAAAATTTCCTCCTTCTCATCAAAAAGGTATTGCCTAATAAAAACTGCCACGCCGTGGTCCGTATTTGTTGCCGTGATTATATCTGCCACTGACTTAACTTCTTCCCGGGCATTTGCTACAGCCACGCCAAAACCGGCGTAAAGAATCATGTCCAAATCATTGTAGCTGTCGCCGACGGCGGCCACCTGTTCTCGCGGAATGTCCAGCCTTTCAGCCAAAAAGCGGAGTGCCTGCCCTTTCGTGGCTAAACGGTCTGTAATTTCCAGGAAATTGGGTCGCGAAATAACAATCGACAGCTCATTGCCGTAGTTTTCAATCAGCGCATTTTTAATCTCTGCCAACCTGTCGTCACTGCCAATGATCGTTAGTTTGGTGGGAGCCGTCTCCAGAAAAGCCGACAAATCACCGACGGCAGTAACTTTCACATTTGCCAGTTGCTGGTAGTAGCGCGAGAAATCGTTTTCCTGTGCAACAAACAGTTCATCATTAATGTAGGCGTTAAGATGATAGTTGCCGGCCGCAGCCATCGCAGCCACCTGCCTAGCCAAGCCAAGCGGCACAGGTCTGTGGCAGAGAGTTTCCACCCCGACAGCTGTGCGAATCAACGCACCGTGATATGTAATGAGCGGCAAATCAATTTGCAACTGCTTTGCATATGGCAGAGCAGAACGAAACATTCTTCCCGTGGCCAACGTGACTAACACGCCGCTTGCCGCAGCACGGCGGATAGCATGATAATTTTCAGCCGATATCTGAAAATCTGCGCCGAGCAAAGTATCATCAAGATCTAGCGCCAAAATTTTAAAGTTGCTTACCATTTTTTACCTCGCCAATTATTTGTCTTTAATCAGGGTGCTAAGAACGCTGCTGATAATCGACAAGAGCAATGCACCGATGATGCCAACCCAAATGCTGTCAATACTAAAACCCTTTACCACATCGGCAACCAGCCAAAGCAAAAACCCGTTTACCACAAGAGTAAACAGACCGAGTGTCATAATATTAATCGGCAACGTGATTAAGTTGATCAGTGGTCGGATTACTGTGTTAACAAATCCCCAGACTAACGCAGCAACTAAAGCAGCAGCAAAACTGTCAATATTGATGCCATCGAGAATATACGCGGCAAAGTAGAGCGCCACCGCATTAAAACCCCACCGCCACAAAAAACCCCGCATATCAGCCACCTCCAGGTTTATGGTTCGACACAACTTGCCCGATTCCTTTTGACACTTAAAAGATGTAAAAGGCTGACGAAAATATCAGGAATTGCCGTTTGTTTCCCAACATAATTTTGAGTCGCAGTATAATACTAACAAAGACATCCTATTTTCTTCCGGGCCAAATCTGCAAACAACCGCCGGGAGTAAGTTTCCAACCGGGAGGGACTGCTTTGACATCAAGATCTAAGCGAATTTTTACTGCTGAGCCAGTCCAATGGGCAACAGACTATATCTTAGATATTCTGGAAACACTGGAAGAGGTAGCAAAGGACAGCGACTACGGCCTAGCTCTGTTAGCCCTTGAACGAGAAGAATTGCGGGGAATCTGGCATGAATTAATTGGCCGACTGCCGGCGACGGAAGGCCCTGCCATCTGTTCAACCGGACGCCAAGGAGCCATGCTGTTTGTGATTCGACAGCTACTGGTGTCATTGCCGCCGCTTCAACCCTGCCTGCGCCACAGCCAAGATGAGACATATCACTTAGCCTGCAAGAGGTTGACAAACGAAGTTTTCTTTCTTTCGCAATTCCGCCTCTCGCTTGAACGGAAAGCGCCCGCACCGGAACTGGTAAAAAGCGCCTTGCGTATCGTAATCAGCCGGGGCATGGCTACAGACCTGCTTTTAAACGGTTGTCCCCTGCACATCTATTGCCTCAATTATGAACTGCCCGAACCCGCCTCTTACCTTTTTCCCGCTCATACAATTTTGTGCGGAAGCAACGATTTCGACGCAAACAGACAGCTTCAGCTCATTCTCTATGAATTAGGACGCGTGGTTTATACTGCCAAGCAGACTGGCAAGGAGCTGCCGCCCGGTGTGCTCAAAGAAAAAACGGCAGAACAGTTTGCCCATCATTTTGCTGCCTCGCATCTCTCTCTAGTCTGAGCCATCCTTCACATCTTCCTGTAAAGACAAAAAGAGTGCCTCTGCTACCGCGTGATTCATAGCCTCCACAGCCGCCAGTTCCTCGACTGTAGCTCTGCGCATCGCGGCAATACTGCCGAAATGCTTAAGCAGGGCTTTTCTCCGCTTCTCGCCGATTCCGGGGATGCCTAACAAGCTGGAGCCCTTTACGCCGGGGCGCAATTTCCGCTGGTAAGTTACCACAAAACGATGCGCCTCGTCACGCACCCTTTGCAACAGTTGCAGGGCGGGAAATTGCTTTGCTAACCGCAGTGGCGTCCGCACGCCAGGTAAAAAAAGCAGTTCTTCTTCCTTGGCTAAAGCAACTAAGGGCAGTGAATCCAGACCAAGCGACGCCAGTGTTGCCAGTGCAGCACTAAGCTGACCACGTCCGCCATCTATTAAAATTAAGTCAGGAACAAACAAGAACGGGTCTTTGGCACTGGCCTCCCCCGTCTCTCCCGCAGCCAACAGACGGGCAAACCGTCTCGACAGCGTCTCTTGCAACGCGGCGTAATCATCCGGTTTTTCAACATTCCTAAGTTGAAAGCGTCTGTAATCTGCCGGCAAAGAAACGCCATTTTCAAAGACGACCATCGCTCCTACCATTCCCTGTCCATGCAGATGAGAGCTGTCATAGCCCTCAATCCGCAGCGGTGGGGAGTCAAGCCCCAATGTTTCAGCTAAGTCAAGCAGCACAGCCTGAGGATCACGCACTTTGCTTCGCAAAACTTCCTGTTCCAAGAACAGGCGGGCATTATCGAGCGCCAGCCTAACCAACTCTTTTTTGGGACCGCGCTTTGGCACAGCGAGAGAAACCCGCCCGCCGTGCCGGTGCCGCAGCCATTCTGCCATTAGTTTACTCTCTGAAAGATGACAGGAGAGCAAAATCTCCGGCGGTACCGCTCTCGCATGACTGTAATAGCGGCGCAAAAATGTCGCCATAATTTCCGCTTCTTCTTCGCCGGTAGGATTAGTCAGCAAATAATGTTCACGCCCAATCACCTTCCCACCCCGCACCGCAAAAAGTTGAGCGCAAGCTAGGTCTTCGCCTACGGCGAGCGCAATAATATCCCGCTCGCCGCCTGTCGTAACGGCCACTTTCTGTTTCTTCGCAATGGCCTCCACCGCGCGATACTGGTCGCGGAGCAGCGCTGCTTTTTCAAACTCAAGATTCTCGGCTGCCGCAGCCATCCTGGCTCCCAGTTCGTTTAGCAACTTACCCTGCTTTCCCTCGAGAAACAGCAAAACTTCAGTCACAAGCTTGTGATATTCTTCTGCCGGCACATCACCTGCGCAAGGTGCCAGACAGCGGCTGATATGTCGGTTCAGGCACGCCCGCTGCGCCGTTTTTTTATTCACCGGACCGCGGCAATGGCGCAACGGAAATAGTCTGCGCAGCAAACGGATTGTTTCTTTAACGTCGCCGGCATTGGGATACGGCCCAAAATAGCGGGCACCGTCTTTTTCCACCCGTCTGGCTACATGGATGCGAGGAAAAGGCTCCTGGGTAGTAATCCGCAAATATGGATAATGCTTATCATCTTTTAAGTCAATATTATAGCGTGGCCTGTATTCTTTGATTAAATTGCTTTCCAGAATCAAAGCTTCAACTTCAGTGTCTGTTACAGTATAGTCCAGGTCAGAAATTTTTTCTACCAAAACACTCACTTTTGGCGCCGGCTTTTGGTTCTGCTGAAAATATGAGCGCACGCGTTGGCGCAAATCAACAGCTTTGCCAATATAAAGAATCCCGCCTGCTCCGTCTTTAAACAGATATACGCCGGGACGGCGCGGCAACTGTGCCAGTTTAGCTTGGATTAGCCCATTCTGTTTCGCAGACATAGCCACCTCCGTCAGCCTTTTGCCTTTTGCAGAGTTTTTGCTAAAAACCGGCCTGTATGCGAAGCATCCACCGCGGCCACCACTTCCGGGGAGCCACAAGCTACCAGTTCTCCACCGGCAGCGCCTCCCTCCGGTCCCAGGTCGATTAAATAATCTGCCCGCTTAATCACATCTAAATTATGCTCAATGACTAATACACTGTCACCATTATCCACCAGACGGTCGAGAATCGTTAAAAGCTTGTTGATATCCTCACTGTGTAACCCAGTAGTAGGTTCATCTAGAATATAGAGCGTTTTGCCGTTACTGCGCCGCGATAGTTCCGTAGCCAGTTTTACACGTTGCGCCTCTCCGCCAGACAGCGTGGGCGCCGGCTGACCAAGACGAATATAGCCTAGGCCGACATCAAAAAGCACCTGCAGTTTTCTATTAATCCGCGGCAGAGCAGCAAAAAAATCGAGCGCCTCCGCCACATCCATTTCCAACACTTCCGCCACATTTTTTCCTTTGTAACGCACTTCCAGTGTTTCCCGGTTATAGCGTTTGCCGCGGCAAACCTCACAAGGAACGTAAACGTCCGGCAAAAAGTGCATTTCAATCCGCAAAATCCCATCGCCCTTGCAAGCTTCGCAGCGGCCGCCCTTCACATTAAAACTGAAGCGGCCGGGCTTATACCCCCGCGCCCGTCCTTCCGCCGTGACAGAAAAAAGCTCCCTGATCAAATCGAACAGGCCGGTATAAGTGGCCGGGTTGGAACGGGGCGTACGGCCGATGGGCGACTGATCCACCTCAATCACTTTATCAAGATGTTCCAAGCCAAAAATAGCATCGTGCTCCGCCGGCTTCTGGCGACCGCGCTGAAGTTCCAGTGCCAGCCTGCGATAAATTATCTCATTGACCAACGTGCTTTTACCGGAGCCGGAAACACCGGTAACGCAAGTAAATACGCCCAGTGGCACTTTAACGTCTAACCCTTTTAGATTATGGGCGCGAGCTCCCGTCACAGTAAGCCATTTGCCGTTAAGCTCCCGCCGTTTTTCAGGCACAGAAATCGCTTTTCGCCCGGAAAGATATTGGCCGGTCACAGATTCCGGCACGGCTTTTATTTCAGCCGCCGTACCAGCCGCCACCAGATAACCGCCCGCAATGCCGGCGCCGGGACCGATATCAAGAATATGGTCGGCGCTGTCAATAGTTTCCTCGTCATGTTCAACCACAATCACAGTATTACCCAGGTCGCGCAGACGCAGCAACGTCTCAATCAGGCGCTGGTTATCACGCTGGTGCAAGCCGATACTCGGCTCATCAAGAATGTACAATACCCCGGTCAAACTGGAACCGATCTGCGTGGCCAGCCGAATGCGTTGCGCCTCTCCACCGGAAAGTGTCCCGGCTGCCCGGTCAAGCGTAAGATATTCAAGCCCTACGTTACTGAGAAAGCCAAGCCGTTCCTCAATCTCCCGCAAAACAAGCCGGGCAATCTGCCGCTCTTTTTCAGCAAGTTCCAGGCTGCCCACAAACTGCCTGGCACCCTCTACCGTCAGCCTGGTCATTTCCGCAATATTCTTGCCGCCCACCGTCACCGCCAGGCTGGCAGGCTTTAGCCGGCTGCCGCCACATTCCTGACAGGGATGGTGAGACATGTAGCTTTCCAACTCCTCACGCACCTGCTCCGATGTGGTCTCTCGATAACGCCTGTCCAGGTTGGCGATAACCCCTTCAAAACGCAGATTGTAGCGACGTACATGCCCGTAGCCATCTTTGTAGTTGAAGGGGATCTTCTCAGCTACGCCGCAAAACAAAATTTTCTTCTGTTCAGCCGGGAGACTCTCAAAAGGAATATCCAGCTTAATCTCAAACCGAGCGGCTACCGCCTGCAGCAACTGCTGGTAGTAGCCTTGGTTGCTGCCAGGCTTCCACGGCACAATCGCTCCCTCAGCCAGTGTGCGCCGCTGGTCGGGAACCACCAGTTCGGGGTCAATTTCTGCTTTACTGCCCAAGCCGCTGCACTTGCCGCAAGCACCGTACGGGCTGTTAAAGGAAAACATCCGGGGTGCCATTTCTTCAACAGAAAAGCCGCATTGCGGACATGCAAACGTGGCAGAAAAAAGCAATTCCTCTCCGTCAATAATTTCAATCAGCACTAACCCATTACCATATTTAAGCGCCGTCTCCAGCGAGTCTGCCAAGCGCTTTTCAAGCCCCTCTTTAATCACCAACCGGTCTACAACAATCTCAATATTATGTTTCTTATTTTTGCTTAGCACAATCTCTTCTTCCAGTTGACGGATAACTCCGTCTACACGGACGCGGACAAATCCGTCGGAGCGGGCATCTTGGAATAACTTGCTGTATTCGCCTTTCCGCCCCCTTACCAGCGGCGCGAGCACATGGATTCGAGTATTTTCCGGCAAGAGCATGATCCGATCCACCATCTGTTCCACCGTCTGCTGCGCAATCTGAATACGGCAGTGCGGGCAGTGTGGCCGGCCTACACGGGCATAAAGCAACCGCAAGTAATCATAAATTTCCGTCACTGTGCCGACAGTGGAACGCGGGTTGCGGGAAGTAGTCTTCTGATCAATGGAGATGGCTGGCGAAAGTCCTTCGATATAGTCAACATCAGGCTTGCTCATCTGCCCCAAAAACTGGCGTGCATACGCCGACAAGGACTCCACATAGCGGCGCTGGCCTTCGGCATAGACCGTGTCAAACGCCAGTGAAGATTTACCGGAGCCCGATAGACCAGTAATCACAACCAATTTGTTGCGGGGAATTTCCACATCGATATTCTTTAAATTATGTTGGCGGGCACCGCGAATCAGTATTTTATCATGCTCCATGGTCACACTCATCCTCTTTTCCGGCTTTACGCAATTGGAATAATTGATCACGCAATCGGGCGGCACGCTCAAATTCCAGTTCCCGTGCCGCTTTTTTCATCTCTTTTTCCAGCTCGGCAACAGCTTTTTTTCGCTGTTGCGCAGTCATTTGCTCAATGTCTTCTTTACTTATATATTTACCCGTTTCTTCCGCCAGTTTAGTCGCCTGGATAACGGCATGCACCGCTTTGCGAATAGTGGTGGGCGTGATGCCGTGAGTCTGATTATATTCCAGTTGGATGACGCGGCGACGTTCTGTTTCTGTTATAGCCCTCTGCATCGAGTCGGTAATTTTATCTGCGTACATAATTGCCGTACCATGGACATGACGAGCCGCCCGGCCGATGGTTTGAATTAAAGAACGTTCCGCGCGCAGAAATCCTTCCTTGTCAGCATCAAGAATGGCGACAAGCGACACTTCCGGCAGGTCCAGCCCTTCCCGCAGTAAATTAATTCCCACCAACACATCAAACTTGCCTAGCCGCAAGTCACGAATAATTTCACTCCGCTCCAGAGTGTGTATTTCAGAATGAAGGTAAGTAACCTTGACCCCCAACTCCAGATAATACTCTGTTAAATCTTCGGCCATCCGCTTTGTCAGCGTTGTCACCAGCACCCGCTCATTCCGTTGGCTGCGCTGACGAATTTCACCGTACAAATCGTCAATCTGACCTTTGACAGGGCGCACAAAAATTTCAGGATCAATCAGCCCCGTAGGCCTGATAATCTGTTCCACCACCTGCTGCCGATGCTCCTGTTCATATGGGCCTGGCGTAGCGGAAACGTAGACGGCCTGGCCTACTAGCCGCTCGAACTCCGCAAACATCAGCGGCCGATTATCCAGCGCTGAAGGCAGTCTAAACCCGTATTCCACCAAGGTTTCCTTGCGAGAACGATCACCGGCATACATTCCCCTTACCTGCGGCAGCGTCTGATGTGACTCATCAACAAAAAGCAGAAAATCCTTGGGAAAATAATCAATCAAAGTGAACGGACGACTGCCGGCTGGACGACCGTCTAAATGCCTCGAGTAGTTCTCAATTCCGGCGCAAAAACCGATCTCATTCATCATTTCCAAATCATATTTAGTGCGTTGTTCCAGGCGTTGAGCCTCCAGCAGCTTGTTTTGACTGCGCAACTCCCGCAAACGCTCGGTCAATTCCAAGTCGATCTCCCGCATGGCTTTTTCCAGTCTCTCGCGTGAAGTCACAAAGTGAGAGGCAGGGAAAATAGCAATATGCTCCCGTTGACCAAGAATTTCCCCGGTCAGCGTATCAATTTCTCTGATGCGCTCAATTTCATCTCCGAAAAATTCTATGCGCACCGCTTTCTCAGTAGAGGAAGCTGGGTAAATTTCCAACACATCGCCACGCACACGAAAACGACTCCGTTCCAACTGAAAATCATTACGCTCATATTGGATAGCGACCAATTTCTTAATAATTTCATCCCGCTTCTTTTCCATCCCCACACGCAAAGAGACTACCTGCTCCCCATATTCCTCAGGAGAACCAAGGCCATAAATGCAGGAAACACTAGCGACGATAATCACATCACGCCGCTCAAACAGGGCACTGGTAGCTGAGTGACGTAGTTTTTCTATCTCATCGTTAATTGCCGAATCTTTCTCAATATACATATCTGTTTGGGGGATGTATGCTTCCGGCTGATAATAATCATAATAGCTGACAAAATATTCAACCGCACTGGTCGGGAAAAATTCCCGGAACTCACTGCATAACTGGGCAGCCAGCGTCTTATTATGGACCATCACCAGCGTTGGACGCTGCAGCCGCGCAATTACATTTGCCATGGTAAACGTCTTCCCTGAGCCGGTCACACCCAGCAAAGTTTGATGCTTGAACCCTTGCTTTAACCCTGCCAGCAAACTCTCGATTGCTTTCGGCTGGTCACCCTGCGGTTTAAATTCACTCTTAACAAGAAACTCTCCCATACCTTAAACTCCCCTGGCGCTTATTAAAACTTATTCTTAGTAGACCTAAGTATTATATCACGCTCAGCACCTTTTTCCCAACAAAAAAGTGCGACAAAACCAGCTTGTCACACCTTAGACAGCAAAAGCATGCTAAATCTTTCCTTTACTGCAAGTCAGGGGGTTGCCCCAGCCGCCATGGGGGAAGCGGTTCAGCCTGTCGGAATTGCTCTCCCTGGGCGCCGATTTGCGTGCTCTCATTAAAACCTGCCAACTCTCCCAGCTGATGCTGAAATTCCATCTCTGCCAAAATAAGCTGCCTTGCCTGCTGCAGAGCATCGTTTGCCTGGTACAAAGCCTGCAATACTTGCTGGTTCGCGGCGGCCCTGCGCAATGAATGCTGCTTTAATAGCATTTTCAGCTCATCCTGCCTATCCGGCTCTTTTTCGGCCATCACGCACCTCCTGCGACTAGTCTTTCCAAAGGGTAAAAAGATAGTCAGATTTAATGCACTCAGACTCAGCTGCGCAGCTTTCTTTTTTTAGCTAAAGCGGCAAGAAAGCGCGGCTGCTTAACTTCCAGATAAACCGTGGCAAATTGATCCGGCGCCAAAATAATGCCTGTAGACCTATAATCGGAAAATTTCAGTTCAACGCTGCTTTTTTTGCCCTGGATTTCTAAATTCGCCTTAGACCCAGCCAGCCCCATGATATTTTGCATTGTGAGAGAATCATTGACAGGCAAGCCGTTAACTGACAGAATCACTTGACCAGAGATTAACCCTGCTGCGGCGGCAGGCGAACGCGGAAAGATATCAAGAATTTTAACGCCATTTTCCAGGGCAGCAAAAAGCGGCGCTCTGGAGAACTCCTGTTTATTGCCCAAGAGAATCAAGAGTTCATGTCCTAATGGTGAGAGCAAAGCGGCAGGTATTGTGAACAGCGGATAGTGAAAGGCCAAAAAAGCGGCTGCAATTAAGGCTAGGCTGTAGCCGCCCAAATTTAGTGCTGAGCGCCTGCTTTTTTGCTGCGGCAATGTAGAGATAGCCAAGTCGCCATAGCCCAAGCCGGCCACAATGGGCGTGAGCAGGTAAAGCAAAGTTTCGCCCGCTCCAGGCAGCGCAGGACTGGCTAATAGTGGCCACCAATCCGGCATGCGCACCCCGCTAAGCGCTTCTGCGGTAGCCTGCGGCACAAGTAAGGCCATTAGGCCTACCAGCGGCAGCGGCCAAAACTTTTGCAGGGAATATCCGCCGACCACACCTTTATCCGTCTTAAGATAAAGAGGGCTTGGAAACAAATGGCCGCTTACCGCAATCAGGAAGCTTTCCGTCAAATGCAAAATCCCGATTAAAGCCAACAATCCGGGGATATGAACACCTGCTAGCCCAGAGAGTATTCCTGCCGTTATGCTAGGCCAAATTTGCTCAAGCAACTGCAGCAGGGCGGAAAAAGCCCCCACCAATCCCCCGGCATAGGCAAAACAGATGTAACGAGGGTGAACAAGCAAAAGCAGCACGGCCAACGGCCAGACATAAATAATGCCGATATCGAGCAAAGAGATCCCGAAAAAAACGAGCAGTAGACTGGCCATAAAGCCTCCGGCCAGTCCAAGCAAAGCAAAATAGCATGTCTGCCGAGCCACAGAATATTTAGCCCTGCCAAACAACTGCATTTCATTTCTCGCCACGCGGCTGTACTGGCTAGCCATCAGCAAGACAACTAGCCAAAACAAAGGGTTCAGCAGAAAACGCGCGAAGGCCCCAAGGAACAGACGGACCATCTCCATAGACTCCATCCGCACGCTCCTTTAGATTTTCTCAAGCAGAATTTCTTTTCCCTTTTCAAGCTGCAGATCTGACTGTCCTAACAAAGCCTCAATCTCTTGCGCCAGCTTACTTCTTGTTGCAGCGTCAGCAACTCCGCTGACAGCCAAGCCATGCTTGCTCTGGAATGCGCGCACGGCACGTTCTGTGGCCTGATCATAGGTGCCTGTTTCCGCCACAGCAAACTTCAGCGCAACCAGCATTTTTTGCAAAAACGTCACAAAAACATCTTTATCGCCAGGCTTTAAGTCGTTAACAAGCTGATGATAAAGCAACATAAATTCAGCAGGCAACTCCACAACGACGTCCGGCTCAAGACCTATGCCATTAATGTCCCTGCCGTTAGGCGTCTGATATTTAGCCACAGTGTACCGCAGACCCGCACTGTTTGATAACCTTTCCATATGCTGCACTGTTGCTTTGCCGTATGTCTTCGTCCCAACGAGCACCCCTGTTCCCGTATCCTGAAAGGCACCGGCAATAATCTCTGCGGCGGAGGCGCTGGCGCCGTTAACCAGAACCACAATGGGGTAAGGCTTTTGCACACCGAAAGAACTGTATGTCCGCTGAATCACCCCATGACGGTCTGCCACATGGGTAATCGGACCGGCAGGCAAAAGTTCCTGGCCAATCTTAATCGCTTCGTCTAACAATCCGCCGGGGTTATCCCGCAAGTCTAAGATCAGACCTTTCATCCCTTGAGACTCCAAAAGGAGCAGCGCTTCACGAAAATCATTGCCGGTGTGTTCGTCAAAGGTGGTGATTTCAATATAACCGATTTCTTCACCTAGCATTTCGGGAAATACGCTGGGCAGAACAATATTCCCCCGAGTAATTTCAAAAGTAAGGGGTGCGGGCAGGCCGTCTCTTTCCACTGTCAGCGTGACCTCGGTGCCTGTAGGTCCGCGCATCAGCTTTACTGCTTCCATGGTTGTGGCACCGATTAGACTTGCGCCGTCTACCGCTACAACGCGGTCGCCAGGCAGCAAACCAGCCCGTTCACCGGGAGTATTCTTGATCGGCGCAATAATCGTAATATACTCATTAACGACGTTAATCTCAATGCCTATGCCTGAGAAAGAACCGTCTATCTTCATCATCATTTCTTCCCAATGTTCAGCATCCAGGAAGCTGGTCTGGGGATCACCCAGGGAATCCACCATTCCTTTAATTGCCGCATCAATAAGTTCTTCTTTTGCCACTTCGTCAAGATGCCGTTGCGCCAAAATATTAAAAGTCTCAACAAAAGGTTTCAGTTCCTCCGGAAGATCATTTGCCGCCGCATTACCGCCAACCGCAGGGGGAGGCGTAGTCATATTCCAACGGTACGCATTTCTTGTCACCCGGAATGTCAGCAAATTACTTACGACAAGCAAAAAAATAAGGAGATATACCGTCCTTTTTTTCACGTAGTGGACACCAACTTTCAGCCAATTTTTAGCTCACTCTTTATCATTATAAACTTATTGAAACCAATAATCTACAGGAGATTTCCACCCATCTTGGTAGCATTCCACAAATTAATAAGGGCGGGTTTGAAACCCGCCCTTACGGACTGCCGCACATCGGCGGACCTGCGCCCCTGAAAACCTAACGTAGGGGCGGGTTTCAAACCCGCCCGACAAAGGTTACGGCACATCAGCGCCGCAATCGAGATGGCTGCCTATCTGATAAAGGCTAACGGTTCAACCCGACTGCCGTTAACATGCACCTCAAAGTGCAAGTGCGGACCGGTAGACAGACCGGTAGTGCCTACCACGCCAATGGCCTGTCCGCGGGAGACACTAACCTGGTTTCCCACCAAAATACTGTCCAGATGGGCGTAGAGCGTGGCGATCCCATCTCCATGGTCGACAATCACCATGTTTCCGTAGCCGCCCCTCATCGGAAAGATATGAGCAACACCCGCATCGGCAGCTACCGCGTGTACCGGCTCTCCGTTTCTGTTGCGCGGGAAACGTGAATGCGGAATACCGATATCTACACCACCGTGCCAAGCACCGGGAGCTCCGCTAAACGGATTGACCCGGAAGCCAAAGCGGGAAGTAATCCAAGCGGGACCAAACTCCGGCACCGGCCAAGCCATTTGCCCGGAACCGCGATAAGCAGTCCTTGTTTGCCTGGAGCGGCGTTGTGCTGCCTGCATTTGCCTAATAATTCTTTCAATCTGGCTGGCTTCCCGCTCCATCTGACGAACGACTCTTTCCATTTCCTCATGCTCTGCATCAAGCGCCGCCTGCAGCTGCTGTTGTTCAGTCTGCTTTTTCTCCAAATTGCTGATCTCTGCGATATTTTGTTCACGCATAACTTGTAATTCCTGACGCTTTTGCTCCAAAGCAATTTTTATGCCCGCAATCCGTTCCCGCTCTGACTGAAATTCTGTTAAAAGCACTCTGTCTTCGGCAATTATTAACTGCAGATCATTAAAACGGCTTAGGAACTCGGCAAAAGAGGCGCTGCTAAAGAGGACTTCCAGATAACTGATACTGCCATTTTCATGAATGGCACGCAATCGAGTGGCTAGCAGACCCTCCATTTCTGCAATCTGCGTTTCCGCTTCCGCCAGATTCGTCTCAGTTTCCACGATTCTATTTTCAGTCGTACCAATTCTCTCGGCCAGCAAGGAAATCTCCTGCTGAGTTACCCTTACTTCCGACTCCAACTGGCGAATTTCTGACAGCACTCTGTCCTGTTCGGCCCTGTTTTGCTGGAGCTCTTTTCTCCGTTGATTGATATCGGCACGCACTGAACCCAGTTCTTCCTGCCTATCGGTAATCTGATTGGCAAAGACGGGCAAGATACTGTTAAACAGCAAAAATGCTGCAATCAGCAAAATTATTCCCTTTCTCCACTTAGACAAAACCATCACTCCCAAACGTTAAACTTTTAGGAAACGGCGCATGGAAACCAAACTGCCAATACCGCCAATAACTGTACCCAGTACCAGCAATAGCTTGGCCAGCTCCATAATAACCACACTAGGTGAGACAAGAGGTAAAAAATGCAAATTTAAGCTTGTCCACGCCACAGCCTCGCTGTAGATAAATACCAAGAGAATAGTTGGTAGCAGCGCACCAAAAAAGCCCAATAAGACGCCCTCGATTAAAAACGGCCAACGCACAAACCACTCTGTGGCACCCACATACTTCATAATCATAATCTCTTTGGCGCGGGCGTTTACTGTGAGCTTAATCGTATTAGCAATTAAGAACATGGCCGTCAACGCCAGACCAATCATGAACGCAATGCCAAGCCACCTTACCGCATCTGTAATGCTAAAGAGCTGCTCGACCACGCCCCTGCCGTAATCTACTCTGGCAATGCCGGGAAGTTTTGCCACCTCTTCAGCCACAGCCGGAATCTCTTCAGGAATAATGGCGCGAATTTCAAACGAATCGCGCAACGGATTGCGCTCGCTCCCCTCAAACCCTTCTACCAGCGGACCCAATTGCTCTTTCAGGCGCTCCAGCGCAGCTTCGCGGGAAACGAAACGCACTTCTTCCACTTTTTCCATCTGAATCAAGGAAACACGCAGCAAATCCACTTCATCAGGCGCCAGCGACTCATCCACAAAAGCCACAATCTCCACCTGCTGTTTAATATCCTCGGCAATATACTCAACGTTGATATTTAGCAAGATAAAACTGCCCAATATAAATAAGGTGACAGCCACAACGCCTATCGAGGCAAAACTCATCCAGCCGTTGCGGCAGACACTATTAAGTGCTTCTCTTATGTAGTGCAGCCAATTTCTAATTAGCATGTTGGCAGTAAACTCCCCTTCGCTCGTCCCTGACCACTTTCCCCCCGTCCAGCACCAGCACCCGCTGCCGCATTGCGTCCACAATCTCTTTATCATGCGAAGCCATAATGACTGTCGCACCGCGGATGTTAATCGCTTTCAGAGCATCCATAATTCCCATAGAGGTTCTGGGATCCAAGTTCCCGGTGGGTTCATCAGCAATAATTAACGAAGGCTGGTTAACAATAGCGCGAGCCAAACAAACCCGCTGCTGTTCTCCGCCTGATAGTTCAAGCGGCTTCATCTTCGCCTTTGCTGCCAGCCCAACCAACTGAAGAGCATCGGGCACCCTTCTGCGCATATCCCTACCCGTCGCCCCCACCACCTGCATCGCAAAAGCCACATTATCATAAACAGTACGGTTTTCCAGCAGGCGGAAGTCCTGAAAAACCACGCCAATGTTTCGGCGAAAAAACGGCACTTCCCGTCGTTTCAGCCGGGCAATGTCCCGCCCCTGTACTCTAATGCTGCCATCTGTAGGCAGAAGTTCCCGGCACAAGAGACGGATTAGCGTTGACTTGCCTGCCCCGCTCTCTCCCACCAGAAAAACAAATTCACCCTGTTCAACTGACAAATTTATACTCTTCAACGCAGTTACGCCATTAGGATAGGCCATGGAGACGCGTTGAAATTCGATCATGATGCCACTCCATTCCACCTGTGTTAGTTTTTTTTGTCAATAAAACTTAATCAATAATTATAATTTTCTGTCCAGCACTTTACATAAGTTCGACAGTTATTTCGAAAAACCTTTTTATTTAGGCATTTTTTTTGTGAGAAATTTGCTTCGTCTGACAGTTTTTGCCTAAATTGCAAAATGTCAACATAAAGGGAAATTGATGCCGTTCAGCGAAAATTATCTAAAAGCAAAGGAGTGGATCAAATGAACATTTTGATTGGAGGCGCGGCCGGGCAGGGCATGGAGACGATTGCCCACCTGCTGGGGAAAGCGCTGGCACGAGCCGGCTTTGGCGTACTGGCCGCCAAGGACTATATGTCCCGGGTTCGCGGAGGACATAATTTTACCTGCCTGCGAATCGAGGCAGAAACGCCTTGGATGGCCGAGCAAACTACTCAGTTGCTGGTTGCTTTAAATGAAGAGACATACAACTTGCATCGTCGATTACTGACAGAGAACGGCAAAATTATTTATGACCCGGAGCTTTTCAGTATTCCGACGAACACCGGCAACCTTGTGCCACTCCCACTGGAATCCCTGTCGATTAAGGCCGGCAGTAAGATTATGGCTAACACCGTGGCGGTTGGGGCAGTATTAGCGCTGCTAAACCAAGAAACTTCGTTGGTGGAAACACTGCTCTTAGAAACTTTTAACCCCGAACTGGCGGCGCAGAATATTGCTGCCCTGCACGCCGGTTACAATGCGGCTGCCAAATATTGTGACGGCTGCTTCAGCCTGCCGCAGAGCGGAAAAATTGGACAGCAACTTTACTTAGACGGCAACCAGACGCTGGGGATGGCAGCGTTAGCCAGCGGTTGCCGCTTCCTCGCTGCTTATCCCATGACACCGGCCACCGGTATTATGGCTTACCTTGCTGAAAAACAGGAGTCCCACGGCGTGGTCGTTGAACAAGCGGAAGACGAGATCGCCGCGATCAACATGGCGCTGGGCGCGGCATTTAGCGGGGCCAGGTCCTTAACCTGCACATCAGGGGGCGGTTTTTCGCTAATGGTCGAAGGAGTCTCTCTGGCTGGCATGACAGAAACTCCGCTCGTAATTATCATGGCCATGAGACCGGGTCCTGCCACCGGTCTGCCCACGAGGACGGAACAGGGTGATTTAGAGTTTGCGTTGCATGCCGGTCATGGCGAATTTCCCAGAGCAGTATTAGCGGCAACACATCTCGAAGACGCCTTTTACCGTCTAAACAAAGCTTTTGACCTGGCAGAAAAATATCAAATTCCTGTAATCTTTCTCTCCGACCAACACTTTGCCGACACCGCCAGAACAGTCCCGCCGTTTGATTTTGCGAAACTCAATTATGAGCGCCATCTGCTTACAGCAGAAACCCTGATAAAACCTTACCGGCGCTACCGCTACACAGCAAGCGGCATTTCCCCCCGCGCTCTGCCCGGTCAATTTCCCAATGAAACGGTGCTGGCTGACAGCGATGAACATGATGAAGACGGTCATATTGTTGAAGACGCTGAAACAAGGCGCCTCATGACAGAAAAGCGACTGCGCAAACTGGAGAGCTTAGCCCATGAAATGGAAGAACCCTGCCTTTTCGGTGAGCAGTCTGGTGAAGTGCTCTTAATCGGCTGGGGTTCCACCTATGGAGCCTTACGCGAAGCCTGTACAATTTTACAAAATAAACGTGTTCGCGCCAGCCATTTACATTTTGCCGACCTTTGGCCGCTGCCTGCCGCCGCGATTAAAGCACTCTTTCCACACTTCAAGCAGAAAATTTGCGTGGAAAACAATGCCACCGGTCAGTTTGCCGCATTGCTGCGCCGGGAAACCGGACTGGTGGTGGACAGGGAGATTTTAAAATTTGACGGACGTCCGTTTTTAGCAAACGAAATCGTCTGGGAGGTAGAACAAGATGTGTAAAGCTGCCGACTATTTAAGCAAAGATACGGCTTGGTGTGCGGGATGCGGCAACTTTGCCATCCGGGAAGCATTAGCGGAAGCGCTGGCTCAACTGAAACTAGCTCCTCATCAGGTCTTGCTCTGTTCCGGAATCGGTCAGGCAGCAAAAATGCCGCATTATCTCCTAGTAAACGGCTTTAACGGCCTGCACGGCCGTGCGCTGCCGCCGGCGGTGGGGGCTAAAATTGCCAATATCTCCCTGAAAGTCATCGTAGAGTCTGGCGATGGCGATACCTATGGCGAAGGGGGCAACCATTTCATCCATACGATTCGCCGCAACCCCGACTTGGCCCATTTTGTCCATAATAACCAAATATATGGCCTGACTAAAGGGCAAGCCAGCCCGACGAGTGACGAAGGGATGAGGACGGCGATTCAAACATCCGGCGTGATTCTGCCGGCCTTCAATCCGCTGGCCGTAGCGCTGGTGATGGGAGCCGGCTTTGTGGCTCGCTGCTTCTCCGGTGAAAAAGAACACTTGCTGGCAACTATGAAACAGGCTCTGGAGTTTCCCGGTTATGCGCTAATCGATATTTTGCAGCCCTGTGTTTCATTCAATAAAATTAACACCTATGCCTGGTATAAAAAAAGAGTCTACTTCCCAAAACAGCATGAGCAAAAAGACTGGAACGCCGCCTTAACACTGGCGAGAGAATGGGGTGAGCAGATCCCGCTTGGCATCTTCTACAACGTCCCCCGCCCCACCTTTGAATCCCGCATCCCCGCCCTGGCAAACGATCACACCCCGCTAGGCACCCGACCCTTCGACCCCGCCTCGCTAGCTTCCATCCAAAATGAATTCCTGTGATGATCGAGAAACTTTTTCAATAGGGAGACGAAAGTCTTCCTCCCACCCTGCTAGAGGTCGGAGGTCAGATGTTGGACTCGTTTGAATCGGCGAAATAGCCGATTCGCAGACACTAATGGGAGAAGGGAACACTTATGCCCTCGCTCATACCATGTAGGGGCGGGTTTCAAACCCGCCCAAGCAAATGGTAGACGCTATTTTCAGGGTAGACACCCATGCCGCCTGCGGCACCATCAGAAGGATGAAAATGCGTCTCAGCTGGCCCTCACCCTAGCCCTCTCCCGCAGGGAGAGGGGAATTTGTCGGGATGGTAGACGCTATTTTCAGAATAGGATTGCAAAAAGAGAGAGCTGCGGAACTGACATTCCACCGCTCTCTCTTTTTAGTTTTCAGACTAATTGCTTAAATCTGCTTTACGCAGCTTAGACACCTTAAAACCTTCTCCCAGCACTTCATGAGCATTGCCCAAAATAACAAAGGCTCGCTGATCGACTTCCTGCACAATGGTTTTTAGGCGCTGTACCTCTGACTGGGAAACTACTGTCAGCACCATCTCACGTGAGTGTCCTGTATAGGCACCTCTACCGGAAAGGATGGTGGCGCCGCGATTCAACTCCAAGAGAATTTTCTCGACAATTATTTCTGTCTGGGAAGAAATTATCAGGGCAGCCTTACTACTGCTGATTCCTTCTTGCACAAGGTCAATCACCCTGCTGCTCACAAACAGCGAGATTAGCGCATACATCGCCAGTTCCAGACTAAAAACGATGCCGGCCAAAGCCACCACTAAAAAATCGACACTGAGTAGACTTTGTCCCATGGTAAAACCGAACAGCTTGTTTAAAACCTGAGCCGCTAAAACCGTACCGCCGGTGGAGCCTCTTGCCCGAAAGACAAGAGCAACGCCGACACCCATCAAAGCCCCGCCATAAAGAGAAGCTAGCAGCAAATCTTTCGTCACTGCCGGCAGAAATGCCAGCAGTTCCACCATCAACGAGAGGGTCACTGCGCCAAAGAGACCGCGGGCGATAAAACTGTTGCCAAACAACCGCGCCGCCAAAATAAAAAGCGGTAGATTTAAAAAAAAGATTGTCAGCCCTACCGGCAGCCCAAGGAGATGGAAGAGAATGACTCCCAGGCCGCTGATTCCGCCGGCTGCAACTTGATTAGGCACAAGAAATAATTGAAAGGCGGCAGCCACTAAAGTGGTGCCGAGCAGGACGACGGCATATTCTTTGCCAGCCTGATACTTGGCCATGCCCGCACCTCCCCTACCCTTGCCTTCCGGCTGTCTGCCGCAGGTAAGACTCAATCAGCTCCTCCAGCTCCCCGTCCATGACCGCGTTAATGTTCCCTACTTCCACACCGGTGCGATGGTCTTTCACCATCGTGTATGGCTGAAACACATAGGAGCGAATCTGGCTTCCCCAGGAAATTTCCTTTTGTACTCCACGGATACTGCTCAATTCTTCCAGTTGTTGGCGCTGCTGTAAATCTGCCAGCTTGGCGCGTAACATTTTCATCGCCCGGTCTCTGTTGGCATGCTGTGAACGCTCGTTCTGGCAGGTGACGACAAAGCCGGTCGGCAAATGAGTAATCCGCACCGCAGAATCGGTAGTATTAACGTGCTGCCCGCCGGCTCCGCTGGAGCGGTAGGTATCAATCTTCAGTTCATCTTGCTTGATCTCCACATCCTGTTCGCCTTCTTCCACCTCCGGCAAGACATCTAAGGAAGCAAAGGAGGTGTGGCGCCGGCTTGCCGAGTCAAAGGGGGAGATGCGCACCAGCCGATGAACACCCCGCTCTGCCTTAAGATACCCGTAAGCATTTTTCCCTTTGATTAAAAGTGTAGCACTTTTAACTCCTGCCTCATCTCCGGGAAGCAGGTCCATGATTTCCACTTGATAATTTTTCCTTTCCGCCCAGCGGGTATACATCCGCACCAGCATCTCAGCCCAGTCCTGTGACTCGGTGCCGCCGGCGCCGGGGTGAATGGCGATGATCGCATTATGGTTGTCATAGCGTCCACGGAAGAGCACGGCCAACTCTAGGCTGCCAATTTCTAACGCAAGGACAGCCAGATTTTCTGCCGCATCGACCCACAGTTCCGCGTCATCTTCTTCTGCCGCCAACGTAATCGTCACGTCCAGGTCAGCTAGCTTCCGGCTCACAGCCAAAATAGGCTCGACATCATCGCGCAACGCCTTTAACTGCCGGATAGTTTTTTGCGCTTGCTCGGCGTCTGACCAAAACTCCACACGACCCGAGTCTTCTGCCAACTGCTCGATTAGCTCACTTTTTTGAGCAACGTCAAAGGGAAACACTCATTTCGGTAAGACGCTCGCAAAGTTCCTTGTAAGCAGTTTTAATTTCCGCAGACATCTTGCACCTACTTCCCACAACATTTTTTATGTTTTTTCCCGCTGCCGCAAGGACACGGGTCATTCCGTCCTACCTTTTTTACCGTGCGGGACGGGGCATGCGCTGCCGACCCAATGCTGGCAGGCGTATCGTCTGTTACTGCCACTGCTTGGCGTTGCGGCGGCGCCACAACCTGAATACGGTAAAGTAAGCTTACCGACTCCTCCTTAATGGCGTGAATCATTTCTGTAAACATATTATGCGCTTCATACTTGTACTCCACCAGAGGATTACGCTGTCCGTAGGCCCGCAGCCCGACGCCATGCCGCAGTTCATCCATGCTGTCAATATGATTCATCCATTTGGAGTCCACAGTGCGCAGAATCACTACTCGTTCTAATTCGCGCATCGTCTCAACGCCGATTTTTTCTTCCCGCCCGCCGTAGGCATCAATCGCCTGACTGAGCAAAAGTTCATGCAATTCGTCTTTACTTTTTCCCTCTAAATCAGTTTTCTTCAGGCGCCGGTGAGGCAGAAAAATTCCTTCAGCCCAGGCCAGCAAGCCCTCCAGATCCCATTCATCATCGTACACTTTGTCACTGGCATATTGAGTCAGTGCATCATTTACCAGTTCGGGCAGCCATTCCAGCACAGTATCGCGCAGGCTCTCCCCTTCCAACACGCGGCGGCGCTGGCCGTAGATCACTTCCCGTTGCTCGTTAATCACATTGTCGTATTCCAGAATATGTTTGCGGATTTCAAAGTTCCGGTTTTCCACTTTCTTCTGAGCAGATTCAATCGCCCGGCTGATTAGCGGATGGTCGATCGGCGTATCTTCGTCCAGCCCCAGCTTCTCCATGATCCCGAAAATATTGTCGCCCCCAAAGAGGCGCATCAGATCATCTTCCAGCGAGATATAAAACTGGCTGGAACCGGGGTCGCCTTGCCGCCCGGAACGGCCGCGCAACTGATTATCGATTCGCCGTGATTCGTGACGTTCTGTGCCTAAGATATGCAGACCGCCGGCGGCAATTACCTTTTCCCGTTCCCGGCGCGTTTCTTCCCTGTATTTCTCCAGCAACTGCTGATAAAGAGTATGCGCATCTTTCTGCTCACGTTCAGTCAAACCCGGCTTGAAGCCATATTCTTCCGGGTCACAACCATATTCCGCCCGAAAACCGTCTTCCGCCAGAGACTCAGGATTGCCGCCGAGCAAAATATCTGTGCCGCGCCCCGCCATGTTTGTAGCAATAGTCACCGCACCAAACCGTCCTGCCTGGGCGATGATTTTAGCCTCCCGCTCATGATGCTTGGCGTTTAGCACTTCATGCCGCACGCCGCGCTTGTGCAAAGTGCGGCTTAGCTCTTCCGAAGTCTCAATCGAGATCGTTCCCACCAACATCGGCTGCCCGGTCTTATGACGCTCGATAATTTCCTCCACAACCCAGCGAAATTTGCCGCGCTTCGTCTTATAAATCACATCCGGCAAATCTTTACGCACCATCGGCTTGTTTGTGGGGATTGCCACTACGTCCATGCCGTAGATGCTCTGAAATTCCGCTTCCTCCGTAGCTGCCGTCCCCGTCATGCCTGCTAATTTCTTATACATGCGGAAATAATTCTGGAAGGTGATCGAGGCCAGCGTCATACTTTCCTTGGCCACCTTTACCCGTTCTTTGGCTTCGATGGCTTGATGCAACCCATCGCTATAGCGGCGACCGTACATCAGGCGGCCGGTAAATTCATCGACAATAATAATCTGTCCGTCTGTGACGACATAATCTTTATCACGCTTCATCAGGCTATGCGCTCGCAGCGCGTTCTCCACTTTCTTTTTAATAATACTTCTGTGCTGAGTCTGAGCAGTTTCTAATACCTGCTCCTCTTCGACTTCTTCGTAGACGATATCTTCTTCCCCATAAAGCCCTTTCTCGGCCAATAAGAGCTCGATTTGACGCTCCCCTTCATCGCTTAAAGTCACTGAGTGAGCCTTCTCATCAACTTCAAAGTGGCTATCCTGCTTCAAACGCCGCACCGCACTGTCAATGCGGGCGTAGTCGTCGTGCTGCTTCTCTTCTGTCTTCATTTGTCCGGAAATAATCAATGGCGTTCTGGCTTCATCAATTAAAATGCTGTCCACTTCGTCGACGATCGAGTAATATAACTGCCGCTGCACAAGATTTTCCTGATAAAGCACCATATTCTCCCGCAGATAGTCAAAGCCGAACTCGTTATTCGTCCCGTAGGTAATATCAGCGGCATAGGCAGCACGCCGCGCTTCCTGGTCGAGCCCGTGGACAATCAGCCCCACCGACAAGCCTAAAGCCTCGTAGAGCGGCCCCATCCATTCCCGATCGCGAGTGGCCAGATAATCGTTAACTGTGACAATATGTACACCGCGGCCGGTCAAAGCGTTTAGATACGCCGGCAAAGTGGCCACCAGCGTTTTCCCTTCGCCGGTTTTCATCTCCGCAATCCGCCCCTGATGCAGAATGATCCCACCTAAAAGCTGTACGTCAAAATGGCGCATGCCCAGCACTCTGCAGCCCGCTTCCCGCACTACGGCAAAAGCCTCAGGCAAAAGCTCCAAAAGCGCCGCCTGCTCCGCTTTAAACAGCTCTTTTTCCGCATCTGCCAGTTCCCGTTGTTCCAGGGCATCCGCATTAGGAGGCAGAGCTGCTTTCAGTTCAGCCAATTGCTGACGCTGCTCTCCCAGGGAAACATTTAAGCGCTCCTTAAATTCCGCCGTTTTGGCGCGCAGAGCGTCTGCCGGCAGCGCTTTTAACTCTTCCTCCAGCAGGTTTATCCGCTCTACCAAAGAGTTTATTTTGCGTATTTCACGTTGGTTTACATCACCGATTAGTTTGGCTAGCAGGCCGCGCATGCCTAAAACCCCCTATATTTATAATACAAAAGGAACCTGGCGGTTCCTTTACAGAATCCAAATTCATTTTATCATTATTTCTCGGCTGAAACAAGTCTGCCTCCGGCAAGCATCCTGTGCTGGATAAATAAGAACATCCCGGCCACCAGCACAATGTCACCCACACTAATCACTTGGGGATAAGGCATCCATAACGGGATAATATCGGTTAAAAACGGTAAGCGGCTCTCCGCAGTCAGCAGCGTATGTGTGCCGGAAGGCGTTATGTTCATGTTAAGCAGGTCTAAGGCGCTACGGGAGACAGGCATCGCCCCGCCGTTTGCGGCGATTGCTAAAAAATTCAAGAAACTGCCCATGCCAAACAGCTTCATGCCCGGCGCAGCCAGATTTAACCATAAAACGCCAAGCAAGATAAGATATGCCGCCACCTGCAGCCACGGTGCCCAAGGCAGCCCGCGACTCTCCAGCACGGCTACAAGCGAGCGCATGAGCAGCACCAGCCAGACGAGCGGCAGAAGCTTTAACCCTAAATTACTCAGTCGCGCCAGTTTTCCGCCTCTGAGCAGCGCTATCAGCACCGCCAAAATTATGCCGACAAAAATCAACTGATTTCACCTCTCTGCCGCAGCACTTTCACAAAAGCTTTCACCACATCGTGACAAAACTGCGTATGACAGCAGCACTCCAGCTCCGCCACCGCCTGCTGCTTGCTCTTTGGCGTACTGTAGATCCGCGCCGAGGTCATCGCATCAAAAGCATCAGCCACACAGAGAATTTTCGCGCCGAGCGATATTTTCTCGCCGGTAATGCCACTAGGATAGCCGCGCCCGTCAATCCGCTCGTGATGATGGCGGACAATATCGGCGTGTGCGCCGATCAGCTTAATATTCTTGATAATTTCCGCACCGATTTCGGGATGGCTGCGGATTAATTCAAACTCAGCGTTTGAGAGCTTGCTCGGCTTATTCAAGATTGCTTCCGGAATGCTGATTTTGCCGATATCGTGCATTAGCGCCAGATACTCCAGCTTCTCCTTGAACTCTTCCGGCAGTTTCAGCTCTGTCGCGATCGCTACCGCATACTCTGCCACCCGTTCGGAATGGCCGTGTGTATAATGATCTTTAGCGTCAATCGCCTTTGTCAGCGCTTTAATCGTGCTGATATACTGGTTGCGCATCTCCATGTAGAGAGCATAGGTATGACGCGCCAGCATCAGCGGAATCATTAAAAGAATGACTGCAGAAATGCCCAGGCTGACATATACTGCGGCAATTAGCACACCCAATGGCGTAACAGCCAAATAGTTGGGTATGACCCATCTGAAAACGATAAACCAGACGTTGAGGAATGACCTCTGCTGAGTCAGATAAAATATACCCATTACCAGCATAAAATTAATGAAAGAAAAACTCAGAATGCTCATCATAATCGGATACAAATCACGCAGCAGCACAAACTGCCCGGGAATGCCGCCAAAAAACTGGTAGGCATACGCGGCACCGCCGATAGCCAAAATCAACTGAGCCACATTAAATAAAGGCTTATGGAGATCTTTGCGATGCTCCCATGTGCGCTTATGCAAAATTGTGGCGAAATAACCCCATACCGCCGGTCCTGGCCCAAATAAAAGAATCATCGCTAAACCGGTGGCAAAGCCGACAGAAACGGAGCCTTTATTATTAGGCAAGGTCACATCCATATTTTCCAGCAATAAATTTAAAATTATAAAAAAGATTACCGGCAGGCTGAGAAAGTCCCGCGGATTATGCAGCGCAAGCAAGAGCGCGGCCGCCAAAATAACGATACTGATATATATTTTTACCTCGAGCCGCTCTTCTTTAAACGACATGACAGTTTTCCTCCAAATATAAAAAAAAGGGCCGACGAATTCTACCACCAACCTCTTATAGCTGCACCACCGGCGAGTACCAGAGTACCCAGGGCAACGATTGCACGAATAACTTTTGCCATTATGAAAATCCCCCTTTGCGGTATCCTCTGCCGCGCTCCGCTACATAGCGGCAGGCAAACCGCTCCGCTCAAGGGGAAAAGGTGTCGGCCCTTTTTTTACTATGTAGATGTCAAATATCGACTGAAACGCGCCGGTTTAAGGCGGCAAGAGTTGCTCTCACCACCGCTTCTTTTTCGTCCTGTTTAACAAGGGCTGTCCCCACCAAGCATTCTTCAAGCGGACCTTGGGTGTAGAGCAGTGTGGCGGCAATCAGATTGCGCCGCCCAAGATGATACAGCGCCACGTCTTCCAGGAAAACGGCGCTCCCCGCTTCCAAAAACCCGCTAATCGCCTGAATTGTCGCTTCGGCAAACAGGCGAAGCCGGTTGCTGCTCGAATTAACGCCGCAGCTTCTCCCCTGGCAGGAGCGTTTCGCAGAAGTAAGCTCAACCATTGCTTCAATCTTCGTGCCCTGGAGGGAATATTGAATGGCGGAAAACTTAAAGCGCTTGCCCTGAAAAACAGTATGTTCCTTGTTCAGCTGCACTATCGAAATTTTTTTATGGTCTAAGGCGATGCCCTGCTCAACACGCAGCAGCGTCTCAATATCCCGCACTAACTGCTTGGCATTTCTCGTATCTTCCGCCAAGACGTGTATTTCCTCAATTTCTTTATTTACGCCAAGCACGATATTTACCGAAATTACGTCGCGGATCTGTTTAATCAAATTTTCGCAGTCGGAAAGCCTAATCTCTTTTGGCACATCGGTCAATTCCAGCCCTCCCTCTCTTTTGTTGTTTTAGCTTGTCCCCGCAGTTCAGGAGCCTGTCATTTATTAGCTTTGTTAGTATCTTTAACCATAGTTCGACCAGTAAACTGAAAATCCTTCTTTATCCGCTGAGATCATGAGATTAAGCAGCCTATTTCTTCCACCAAGACCCAGAGACAGCCTGAAACTAAGGAATGTCCTCCCAGTAAAATCGGAATGGCGCACTGCGAGGCGGCGCGGGTAAAGGCCCGCACAAATTCATCCTCTACCTGTTCATAAAAACCTAAATCGGAGTAAAAGCGGTCGGCATCGCTCAGCGGCTTTTTCAAATGGGCAAAAAGCACCCGGGTATCAATCAGCGCCGCCTGTACCGTCCCTTCCAAATACTTAAAAAATCGCTCCGGACCGATTTCTTCCAGAAAGTAGCCCAAAAGAGAGACGACTTCGTTTCGCTCCAGCCGACCCAAAGACTTCATGCCCCGCTCTTCGGAAAAAACACGCAGCCGCACTTTAAAATTTTGATTAAGCAGAGCCATCGCCGGCGCACCGACGCGCCCAATCAGAGCGACATCGGGATATTGACCGCGCAGCACTTCCTTGAGCCGCTCTACGGGAGCGGTGTTCAGCTGCAGTGAGGAGAGGGCTGCACGTAATGCCGGGCCGCCAAAGGGCGAAGCGGCTAAAACAAGCAAGTCGGTGGGCGTGTCAATATCAAACTGTGTCCCCAGTGTCGTCGGCAGTAGGCATTGTTCAAAGCCGGCACCGTAGCGCAAAAGCAGAACAAGGGCATTATCTGTGGCAGGAAGCGGGTGTTCTTTTAGGACTGTCGCCGGGTTAAAAGCCAAGATGTCTGCAGACTGCACATTATTTGTCACATAGCGCCCTGCTTTGCCGAGCACTGACCGCACAGCATCAGTCAACTCGGCTTGACTGATCAGCGGTACGGCTGCGCCCCCTAGGCATAAGACGGCTTCAAGCCGGTAGCGTTCGACCAAGCTTAAAAGTTCCCGGCCGAAATGAAAGTCTGCCGGGGCTGTTTTATTTAGTACCGGCAGAATCCGCTCGTCTGACCAGACGGTTAATTCCGGGCGGTTTGTCACCAGAAACACTCTGTGCACATCCGGCAGAGCGAGGATTTTTGCTAAATTATCATGCAGTGCGGCGTGACGAGCGCGCACAAGCATTTCTTCCACCGGACTGTTTGCCTGGTTCCCTTCAAAGATTACCACATCCAACTTAGACTGCATATTTTTATTCCTCCTAACAAGAAAAACGCTCTGCGCTACCTGAAAATAGCGACCAACAGTCCCCTCTGTCTGGCTTATCCCCTCTCCCTGCGGGAGAGCAACCGGGCGAACACGCAGGTTCGCCCCTACAGCACCCTGCCCTCACCCTAGCCCTCTCCCGGGGGGCTTATCATTACCCATAAGTCGTGACTATCATTAGGTAGACCACTGCAATTAGTGCTGGACACAAGCTCATCATTAGTATAGACTCAAATCATGAGTAAAGTAA
>JAGXTN010000049.1 GCA_018333455.1 Dethiobacter sp.
CGTACATGTCGGACCAATGTATAGTCTACCGGGACATTTGCTGAGGAGGCTGCCTTACTGTAACGTACAGCTAGGCGAGCAGCTTCCAGCAGAGTAGATTCCGGCGGGTCTGCGCTTTTAATGATCATCATCGGACGGTTTATGTTACAGATTATCCGTCATAAGTTCCGAGCAAAACTATAAATTTCAGAAAAGAGGGTCGTAGACCCTTTTTTTGTTCGAGCGAAAATAACATTTTCTTTTGCCAAAAAGAAGGAATTCTGCATTTTAATGTAGAAAGATGTAGCATCAAATTTCATTACAATTCACAGGCATTTTTTCATGTAGTAAGATTGTAGTTAAATAATTCCTGTCTTTTAAGGGGGACCTGCGGAATGCAGGAGTACTACACTGTGGCAGAAGTGGCTGAAATAAAAAATGTAAACCCCGAAACTGTCCGTCGCTGGTTGCGTGACGGAAAAATTTCGGGGCAACGTCTGGGCGGCACAAAATCCGGCTGGCGCATTCACCGTAATGAACTTTATCCGGAAGAGCCGCACCTGGAACAGCGAATTGTGGATCTAATTAAAAATATGCTGGAAGACAGAGCCATGTTTAACCAGTTTGCTCGGGATGTCCTTTATCTGCTAAAAAAAACAACTCGCCAACTATTACCGGAAGAAACAACTGAAATGTTTCTCGCCCGAACTAGCGCAAGAGACCCGGAGCTTACTGCGGTGCTGTGGCGAAGCCGGGTAAGCGAACAGAAAGACATTTTGGAAGATGTGTGTAGCATTCTGGAAAAGAATTATGAAAATTGCAAGAAAAGTTGGCAAACCAGTCTAGGGAAATAATTGAATCAACGCATAAACAACTCCCTGCAGATAAAATCAACTAGAGTGTGAACGGCAAGGTAAGAGCGCTGTCCGCACTTGCTTTTTTTGTAGCATAGGAAATTATATCGTTCAGGGAAGCTACGATCCTATGCGTTGGGGTTTGTAAGGGGCGTGCCCCTTACGCTCGCGGGGTGCTCAGAGCCCGCAGGCTCGCCGAAGGGGCGGCAGCCCCTAGCGGACAAGAAAAACGCATCTTTGGATAAAGCGCGAAGCGTTTTTCTAGTTCTCCTGTGCTGGGGACGATTCTTTTTGTCAGACTACTTGATTTTATCGCTGCAGTTTCCACTCATCAAGCATGCTTAACAGTAGCAAGAAACCATATCTTGAATTCTAAAGAAAGATATTGAAAAATACCTGCATAATTGCCAACACTACATGAACCACGGCAAAAATCGTACCCCAAATCGCCAGTCGATGATGCCAGCGTCCCTTAAGCAGCCATCTATGGCGTCGGCCAAAATAGACGGCAGCCACAGCCGCAAAAATCAACAAAGCGGCGAGCAATCCGAACCAAATTATCATTCTGTATCCAAAGATGAACACCTTCTTGCCTCCTTCTCTTTGCTTCCTGCGCCTGCCTGCTGTTACCTCATTATTCTTGACCGCCAATGTCAGTTGAGGTAAGATTTAAACAAAGACTGTTTAAGTTTCAGGAGGCATGTATGAGTATAATATTTCGCCGCGAAACTGTAATGGCCACACTGCTGGATCCACGCAAAGATTTTGCGCCTGTAAAACACGAAATGGAGTTTCGCTATGACCCCTTAACGGGACGATCCACACGCCTAGCCCATTTAGGAGCCATCAAGCCACAACCACTGGACTACTCTGACTTTGAAGGTGACAATAAAGGATTTTGCCCGTTCTGTCCTCCAAATATAGCTCGCGTCACTTCTATTTTTCCTCAAGAACTGGTTCCGGAGGGCCGCCTACGCCAGGGAGCGGCTACCCTTATTGCCAATATAGCTCCGTATGATGTTTACAGCGGACTCGTTGTCCTCTCCGACAAGCACATCCTTTCAATGGCAGAACTTACGGCAGAAGTGCTGTGCGATGCTTTCACGCTGGCAATGAAGTTTTTGGCATCCGTCCGCCTCTACGATAAAAGTATTCCCTACTTTTTTATCGGTTGGAACTATATGCCGCCATCCGGTGGTGGATTGGTGCACCCACATATTCAGGTCTTTGGTAGCAACAATCCAGGCAATGTATTTATGGATAACCTCCATAGCACCCGCCGCTACAAGACAGAGAATAACCGCCTATACTGGCCAGATTATCTTGCTGAAGAGATAAAATTGGGCCAGCGATTTCTTGGTAAGACCGGCGAGATTTACTGGCTTACCCCCTTTGCCCCACTTGGTGTGCTGGGTGATGTCCTTGGGGTAGGCCCCCACAACTGCACCCCCCGGGAATTACAGGGAGCATTGTTAGCAAATTTGACAGACGGACTTGTTCGCCTCTTCTCCTATTACAGGAACAACGGCATCTTTAGCTTTAACGCATCTATCTGCTTTAGCCCGGCAGGCGACGATGAAATTCCCTTGCTAATCCGCTTCTCACCCCGCACCTTCCTAAACACTAAATACTTCCCGCCCGACACTAATTTTTTTCAGGTCATGATGCAACAACCCGTCTGCGTCGTACGTCCTGAAAAGTTGGCAGACGAGATACGTCCTTTCTTTTTAGCATAAACTTTAACACAATCGGGAAACTAGCTGCTAAAGCCTTTGGTTTTTGCCTCAATCTGTAAAAGTATACTTTTTAATAAAAAAGTGCAGATTAATGGCAAAAGGAGGTGCAGCCAAAAGATGACCACGTTTCACTGGATACACATTATTGCTGGCGTCTGGTTAGCGTTCGTAAATTTTATGCCCTTTCTGACAACAAACATGCTGATGTTTAACAATGTGACAATCGGCATTATTATTGCCATTTATAACGCGTACATGTTATTTGCTCAGAGTAAAATTAATACAAAGAGCAAAAGTTAATTATAGCCACTAGCGGGCTTCTGCTTAGCCAATAGTCATCCAACTGTAGACTAGGAAAAATCCTAGTCTACAGCTTTTTTTAGCGCATTTTCCATTCCCTCATTAAAAATCCGGCCGGAATTGTGCATTATTGTATCTATCCCACTGTCGGTCTGCTCAAATTTCATGGAGGCCAAACATGGGTAACTCAAACACATCAAGCCTGAGGTGGGCACCGCTTTGCTGGCATCCATCCCCTTTAAAAGACCCACAGTATATTCCGTAGAACCACAGGGTGAACCGCGTAAAACCCGAGCCTCCATAATCTGTCCACTCTCTGTCAGCGTCACGTCGAGAATCGGTTTCCCAAAATGTCGGCTGAATTCGCAAATTATTTCATTTGCATAAGATTGCACTGCTCCACCAAAACCGACAGTATTCTCATCGAGAGAGCAAAGCGGCTCAGGGAAAACGATAGTAACACCTTTCAATTCCAGCTCTTTGCGCAATTGATTGCGCAATCCAGCGGGAATCCAAGCAGCGTTGTCGATTGAGGCAATCACAGCCTTACAGCTAGTAAGTTCTGCGATTGCAGGTAACAATTGTGCAGCTTGCGGTGTTTCAGCTAAATGTAAGAGCAAATCGCAACTAGGTAGCCTATCAGGCAAAAATAATTCCGGCTCATCCACAATTATTTCCTGAATCAGCGGCACATGAAAAGTATTAACTTGCCAGTTAGGAGCTCTTTTGTGCAGATTATCCACAACTCGCTGGCCATAACCTCCCTGGACTAAAACTAATATTCTCATCTCTCATCCCTCCTAGATTACAAAATTTTAGACATTTTTACTAAATCTCCTGCTTAGAGAAAAAAATCGCAGCCAAAAAGCCCGCGCTTTTTCTAAAGGTTTTAATAAAGAAAAGCGTGGCGATCCACGCTTTTCTTAAAACTCAAACAGCTCATGATGTATCCGTCTACCAGGCACCCCTTTTTCACGGAGTGTTTTCATAATTGCCAAGCTAAGCATAGGCGGCCCGCAGACAAAGAAATGACACCTAGCCAGCTCAGGTACATATTTGTCGATCACTTTGCCGCCAATCCTGCCCTTCTCTCCCCGCCAACTCTCTTGTGCCGACATTACGTAGACAACTTTAATATTTTCCATTTCCCGTGCCATCTTGTCTAACTCTTCTTGAAAACATAATGCCTCTTCATCTTTATTGCCCCAGATAATAGTTACTTGCTTTTCAATTCTTTCATCATAAATATAACGCAGCATGCTCATAAAAGGTGTAATCCCGATGCCGCCGGCAATGAAAGCCAGCCTATCACAGTCATAATTTAAAAAGCTAAAAATCCCATACGGCGCATCGATCAGGGCTAAATCGCCTACTTTGGTGTCTTTAATAGTAGCTGTAAAGTCGCCCAATTCCTTCGGTGTAACGGTAAGCATCTCCCAAGTAGGACTGGAGGATATGGTAAAGGGATGCGCAGAGGAAAGTTTTCCGTTTCGCAGCAGCCTCAGATACATAAATTGTCCCGGTTGATAAGCTAATTGTTTTCCTTTAAAATAAAGGCTCCAGATATCTTTAGATTCCTGCTGAACCTTTACTACTTCATACAGATTTTTGCGGATCTTGATTTCCCGGATAATCTTTTCGACTAGCAATAGCGCGAACAGGAGGGTAAGAATCAGCCAAATATAATAAAGCAATGACCCCGGCAGAGCGTTTCCAAAAATATGGATTAGCGCCACGGGAAACAAGATGTAATTGACTTTATGAATGTTTAGCCACAATTCATATGATAGCTTCAGTTTTTTGTGAAAAGAGGCCACAAAGGCTGTCAGCATCAGCATCAGCAACACAGTCAGACCAGCAATGCGAAACGGCGTGCCTGCGCTAAACAAACCTTCATGCATAAACAACAGCAGTGGATGTAAAAGTAAAAATATTAAGGCTAAGCGACCGAGCAAGCGATGAGCATGAATCATTCTATTTAATCCAAAGCCAGATTCAATCAACTTCAACCGTGAGCTTAAAACGAACTGCAAAAAGAAAAACCAAAAACCTAGCGAAGCAAAAAGCCTATTGAGCTGCCTAATAGAGAGCGGACTTTCTCCGCCAAGCAAGGCGCTACTTACCCAGGCATAGATAATAACCGCAGTAAAAAAAGAAACTACAAGCCAAAATCTCTCTTTTTTCAACGAGTCTACCTCCAAACAGTAATTATTCTATTTTTACTAGTTTAACCTACGCTTTGCTTATTTTCTTTAACATAATCTTACAACAAAAACTAAATAAAAGGATGGCGCGAGCCATCCTTTTATTAGTTTCCAACCTGCATAAACGACACCCGTCAACTTCCGGTAGACGAGTGTGCCACAATCCTCTGTTCGATAGGATATTTTTCAAAGCCTAAGCGATCCGCCAATTCCTTGTAAGAAGTTGGCTTGATAGTGAGTGTCACGCCTAAAGCAGCTTGCAATTTTGCCTGCAGACTGCCAGACAACTCAGCCGCTTGATTCTTATCAAGAAAAGCAGCATCGATCCGCAACTGCGCAGGTTCGCCATGCAAGACTGCCTGCCATAACAGCAGGTTAGGCTCTGCTGCCAAAACGGAATATAGACTGCTTAGATTAACTGTGCGTCCCTGCTCGCCGCCCAGGTTTTTATAATCATCAAGACGCTCAATTTCACCAAGAACACGTGGAAGAGAGCGCTGACAGACAGGGCAGGGCTCATAAGTAATACTCTCAGCTAAGTCACCGGTGCGAAATCTGACTACACACGAACCAAGCGCATTGAGATTAGTCAAAATTAACTCGCCTCTGCCCTCAACCCCAGGCACAGCATCAAGCTCCAAAAATGCGTGGTCTGGGTAAAAATGATAGCCGCTGCCTGGCGAACATTCTGCCCAGGCAGACTTAGCCTCATTAAGGAAGTAGACTCGCTTCACCTGCCCATCCGGAGAACCGACCATGCGCAGCAACACTTCCAAACGCTTTACTTGGGCGAGCGGCACCGGACCATAACCAACAATCAGCTTATTTAAATTGGGAAACTTCAAATTAAAATGAACTGCCGTTTGCAAAAGAAACTCGGCATAACCAGGCGTGGTAAACAAAGTGGATGCTTCCATATTTTCCATGGCGGTTAAAATCTTTTCTGTGCCCAGGATCCGGCCACCGCCACTTTGCAGCACAGTTGACCCCAACTTGAGTCCCCCATAATAAACCTGCCAGAAAGACAAGTTGGGTGCGTAAGACATGGCGTTAACAATAGTATCATCCCTCGTTATACCAAGAATCTCCATCATGCGCAGCCCTGTATCACCTAAGTTTTCAATATCTGCCACCGAATAGACATACGGTGTTATTTTGCCTGTTCTGCCTGCGGAAAAAAGTAATTGATTCGTTGCATACTTTTTAGGAACAATTTCTCCCGCTGATTTTCCTTTAAAAAGTCCAAATAAACCTCCGCCCTTAGACGAAACTGACTGTTCAGGCACTTCAAGAACATAGCGCCGGTAACTCTCAAGATTGTCGGGCTGAGACAATAAATCACTTTTAACGGTAAAAGGCTGTTTTTGCAAATCAGCAGCTGAACGGGGAACACCGGTTTCCCTCCAGCTATCACGATAAAACGGATGTCGCACAGCCACTTCACCTGCGAAAAAGTCCTGCATTTGCTGTGCCTGAAATTGTTTAATCTGTTCCGGTGTCATACGGCATAATTTTGCAAAATTCTCCAAGTATGTTTCCCTCCTTGCGGACTCTACTTTTGAGGACGATTGTCAACAATTCGCTTTTCTTTTAATTCCGTTTCCATCCCTACGCGAGCCAAAACCTGTTCCGCAGGAAGAAAGATAATTTGATTGGGCGCCACTTCTGTATCACGAATAACTTTCTGCCGCAAGTCACTTTTTAATTCCTCGATGTTTACCCCGGCAGCAGGTGCAATATACAGATTAATCTCATCTAAATCAAAGGGATCATTGTTGCGTTTGCAGACTTCTACCTGCCACTCGACAACCTGAGGATGGCCCATCATTAAGGGGAAGAAGTTATTCAAATTTACCAATGTACCCTTCACTTTTGTCAAATCAAACTCTTTAAATTCCGACTTGCGCTGCAGATTAGCAGTGATTCGCGGCACTGTGCGACCACAGTTAGGACAGGGAGTGTAAAGAATCCCGCCTTTAGCCACATCGCCGGTGCGATAACGAAGCAGGCAACTGCCGCGCCAGTCAAGCGCAGTATAGACAATTTCACCTTCTTCTCCTTCAGCCACATGTTCACCAGTCGCCGGGTCGATCATCTCAATTATCTCGGTATCCGGGTAAGTATGATAGCCGTAAGAGTCATGTGAAGGACATTCTCCCCAGGCTAAACGGCTTTCCGTACAAGCGTACGTGGCTAAAACCTGAGGGTTTTTCGCGCCCATTTCCTGTAAAAGAGCGATAATTTTATCTTTTAGCCCCGGCGGCACACGCTCCCCGCCGAAAAGGACCTTTTGCACAGAAGAATAGTCTCTCTTCTGTTCGGCTGCTTGACGCAAAAAGTAATACGCATACCCTGGAATAAAGGAAATAACTGTTGCCTTCATCATCTCCACCGCACTCATCAGATTTTGAGTGCCCATTACCTTGCCGCCGCCGCTATGCAGAGAGGCGACGCCCATGCTATCTGCTGCGAAAAAGGCCTGCCAAAAAGCCAAATGCGGTGCA
This sequence comes from Dethiobacter sp., assembly GCA_018333455.1. GTDB lineage: Bacteria > Bacillota > Dethiobacteria > Dethiobacterales > Dethiobacteraceae > GPS1B09. The sequence continues at coordinate 7,578 of JAGXTN010000049.1, forward strand.
TAGGGAAAAGCATTCACAAGAATATCTTTTTCGCTCAACGCAAAAACGTCCAGCAGACGCCTGCCAGCCTCCCGAATAGTTTCAAGGTCACGCAAGGTGTAGACAAAGGGAGTGGGCTTAGCCGTCCGACCGGTAGTAAAATGAATATGTGCCGGCTTATAATCATAAATTTTTTCGTCAACCACCTGTTTGCCACCATAAGGGGACAACTTAGCCATGTGTCCATATTTTTCTGAAACTTCTTCGTCAGGGCGAATAATAAAGTCACGATGTTTGGCTGGCTCTGCGTCTGTGGGCGCGATGTCTTCCTTGTAGGTAAACGGCAGATGAACTAAATCCTGGACCCCTTTAAACTTATAGGGGTCCAGTTTAAGCTCCTGAAAAATACGCCTATAATGTGGACTGTAGGGATAAATTTGATTCACTATGAAGGCCCGCAGTTTGCGATCCTGCATTTGACGAACCTCTGCCCACGGTTTTTTGCTAAGTTTTTCCCAATTTTCCATGCATCAGCACTCCCTTAACCAATGACCGAGAAAATGTCATAAAGTGTGAATATCGACAGAATACATAAAATGGAGAGAATAAGAATAGTTATCGGCAAAGCCTTGCCATTATAACGTTCTTCCCTGTAATCGCCCCAACCATGCATCATATCAACCGTTGCTTTAACCTCAGCCGGCGGCTCCTTCGTGAACCATGAAACAACAATGGTCACAATAAAAGTAATGGGAATGCTAAAAGCGATAACTTTTACCCAACCCAGCGGACCGTAGAGAAAACGCGAAATCATCGTCGCTTCCCAACCAACAATTTCAATCAACACATACGGAATGAAGCTGGTCAAAAAGCCCACAATCATCCCGGCGCCGGCGCCTTCTTTAGTTGTGCGCTTCCACCAAATACCCAGCACCATCGGCACACCAAAAGCGGCACCTGCAATTCCAAACGCCCACATAATAGTGACCAGAATAAACTCAGGCGGTCGTAAGGAAAGCAGTGTCACGACAACTCCCACCACTAACATCACTTTAGTAGCCATTTTAAGCAATTTCTCAGGACTTGTGTTTGGCCTAAGCGACCCGTACAAGTCATGCACAATACCTGTGCCCATAATCATCAATAATCCCGCTACGGTAGAAATGCCAGCTGCCAGCGCGCCGCCCACAGTTATTGCCAGCCAAGCATTGCCCGCAATAGCATCTGTCAGGATAAAAACGAGCTTATCATAATCAGCTACGGCAACTTGCACGCCTTGGCTCGCCACATAATATACGCCTGCAAAACCCAAGGCGTAGACACTGGTGTTAACAAACCCCACTAGGAATGTGCAAAATACAGCGCTCCAGCGAGCTTCCCGAGCATCACGCACAGTAAAGAAACGCATTACAAAATGCGGCAGACCAATAATTCCAAAAAAAGTGCCGAGAAACACAGCAATATACCAAACAGGGTGGACAATGAAGGGGAAGAAGAAATGAGGCGTAACGGCAAGCATGGCCGGCACCATTTCCCCATAACCAAGGGGCGGGAACCACCAACCTGCAGCGCCTAATGCCCGTAAAATAATCATCACCGGCACAAATATGGCAAAAAGCATAACCACACTTTGGAAGGATTGGCTATAAGTCACACCGTACATCCCTCCCACCATAACATATAAAGTAACTACTAGGCCACCGATTAAAATTCCGTAAACTTGCGGCAGTCCCAACAAAACTTGAAAGATAATCCCTATGCCCTTAATGTTAGCGATTAAATAGAGAATGCTAACTATTAACATAATAACTACTGCTAATATGCGCAGGTTCTTACTATAGAATCGCTCACCGATGAAAGCCATGGTCGTAAAAGATTTGTGCCTGCGTAAATAAGGAGCAGCCAGCACCAACATGCCAATAAATGATGCGGTAAAAGCCGCATACAGAGCGATTGCCAGATAAAAACCATGGAAAATCAATGCGGTGAGGCCTAAAAATGTGGTCAGGCTCAGCGAGAGCGAAACCATGGCCAAACCATTGTTTACTGCGCCAATGGAACGACCTGCCACAAAATAGTCCGAGACATTTCTTGTCATCTTCCGTCCCCAAAAACCAAAGAAAACGGAAATCGCTAGCACAAGAACGGAAACTATTATTCCCTCAATAAAAATACCAGACATAGCGCACCTCCCCTTTAAGTCTTAATTTTCTCGTTTGTCAATCCCGTCAAGCACTAAAGTCCAGATAGCGCCTAGCAGAGTTGCGCCCAGCCAACTCCCCATAATCAGCAGCACATAATGCAGAGGCAAGCCAAAAATACTAGTATGCGGCGTGAACTGTGGCGCAGGACCAAAGAAAGCATCTTTACCCAGCACGAAAAAGATACTAATAAAACCACCTGTGAGAGACAGTAGCGTAAAAACAATCCCCGTTACCCAAGCCTCCCGCTTGTAATCTTTCATTTTCTCACCTCCCTCCTTGAATTTAACTCTTGTCATAATTTAACTATTTTTTGCCTGCTACCTAAGTAGTGCAATTATTCGTAAAAGTTATTCCATATCAAAAGTAGATATTCCTGCAAGCAAGGTTGACAATTCGAAAAATTTATTAAATATAATTATTTATGATAATAACATTTTACAGAAGAGTACTTTCCTTAATAATTTTGGCTGTGTGGGCTATATAGTGTAAACCAATTTAGCCAGAATCGAATCACCCTTGGCGTGTGCAGTTAACAATATCGCTCAGCAACGGTTATTATATACGTGTTAGCATCACACGTTTTTGCAAAAACAAAAAAGCCGTGGAGCATTGTCCAAGGCTTACAGCGTTAACTTGGTGTCGGGGACGGGACTTGAACCCGTATGTCGTAGACACACGCCCCTCAAGCGTGCGCGTCTGCCAGTTCCGCCACCCCGACACGATTACAGTTTTCCGAACATCAGTGTAACATAATCAAAGACAAAACGCAAGGCAGATTTTACACAATTCGCATCAGGGGTGTCTCCTTGACGCTAAAGATATAAAGTGCTATGCTCTGGTTAGAGTAATTATGGAGGTGTATTTGATGGAATCAAGCAGCACCAAGCAAAAAATCAGTATTTATTTAGATGACCCAGAGTTGCGCCGAAGGTTGAAAGTGGCTGCAGCAATGCGTGATATCAGTATCAGTGCCTTTTGCGAAGAGGCTATTAGGGAAAAACTGCAAAAAGAAGAAGTAAATACAGCCCTTGAGGCTGCGAGACGGGCGGCTCGTCGCTTAGACGAGAAGCGGGATAAACTCGGCTCGCTGGACGTGCAAACATGGGAGCTAGTGAAGGAGGGGCGTCGGCGATGAAAGGTGCGGTGGTAGATGCTTCCGTATCCTTAAAATGGCTATTTAATGATGAAGTAGGTGTTTCGCAAGCGCAGGCTTTACGTGATAGCTACCTTGCTGACCCAATAAGGTTTCCACTTTTTGCCCCATCCCTCTGGCGATATGAAGTTGCAAATGGTTTAGCGGTTGCCGCCAGACGAGGTCTCTTAGAACATGATTTAGCCCGAGACGCTCTGATGGATCTTTTGACGCTCGGAGTAAAGGTGGTTGAAACTGAAAGCCTACGTGTTTTAGATCTGGCCTTGACCTATGGCATTGCCGTATACGACGCTGCATATTTGGCAGTAGCAGAGGAAACAAGCAGTATTTTATGGACTGCCGACAGGCCGTTTTATGGCGCTATGCAAGGGAAGCGACAAGCTGTCTGTTGGATTGAGGACTGGACGTATTAATTTGATTCCTGGATCAGTGTTTCGTCGCGTCAAACAGCTCTTCTTCATTGTTTTATCAGTGTTCACAAAAAGCGACTCCACCTTTTATCACGCTCAGATTAGTCTGCTTGCAAACCAGCGTCTCACTCGCTGTCTTTGATGGCTATAATTGCGTTTTTTTCATTGACGGAGAGAATTCTGGGTTTAAAGGTTCTTGCCTCGCTTTCGGCTACCTGAACGTATGAAATAATAATAATAATATCTCCTGGCTGGACAAGACGGGCAGCAGCGCCGTTGAGACAGATGGTGCCTGTGCCCCGTTTGCCTTTGATGGTGTAAGTTTCAAAGCGCGCACCATTATTATTGTTGACAATTTGGACTTGCTCATAAGGAAGCAGGTCAGCAGCATCCATCAAGTCCTCATCAATGGTTATGCTGCCAACATAGTTCAGGTTGGCGTCAGTAACAGTTGCCCTATGGATTTTCGATTTACACATTGTACGTAGCATTAGTTAAACCTCCACGATGATGTTATCAATTAATCGGGTTTTGCCGAAGCGGACCGCCAAAGCAATGAGTATCCGGCCGCTTATTTTTTTTACCGGTCTGATTTCTTCTGTATCCACTATACTGACATAATCAATCGTTGCCAAGGGTTCGGAGGAAATTTCTTTGACGATAAAGGCTTGAATAGCTGAGGCGTCTCGTTGTCCGCCTTGGATTTTTTCCGACACTTGCAGGAGAGTTTGGAAGAGAATGAGTGCTGCCCTCCTTTCTGCCGGAGAGAGGTAGCTGTTACGGGAGCTCATGGCCAAGCCATCAGCCTCACGAACGGTAGGCATGATGTGCACCAATACATTCATGTTCAGGTCTCTGACCATCCTTTGAATCACTAATGCCTGCTGAGCGTCTTTTTGCCCAAAGTAGGCATTGTCTGGAATGACAATGTTAAAAAGTTTTGCTACTACTGTGGTGACACCGCGAAAGTGATGGGGACGTGACGCACCGCAGAGCCCTGCCGTTAAGCGTTCCACATCTACATAGGTGGCATATCCTTGAGGATACATTTCTTTAACCGTAGGGGCAAAAATTATGTGGCCACCGGCTTTTTCAACTTGAACCGCATCACTTTCAAGGTCACGAGGATATTCTTCGTAATCTTCGCCAACACCGAATTGGAGAGGGTTCACAAAAATACTAAGGATGGTTAACCCGTTTTCTGCTCTGGCTTTGGCGAGGAGAGCTAAGTGGCCCTGGTGCAGACAGCCCATGGTGGGCACAAGGCCAACCAGTTTGCCATGAGAGCGGGCTTCTTTTACACGTGCTCTCAGCATGCTAATCTCCCGGATGATTTCCATTAGAACTTCTCCCTCAGTCTCTCGATGATGTTTTCGTCCATGGTAAAGGTATGCTCTGGTGCGGGGAAGGCGGCATCCTTTACTTCTTTAGCATAGGCACGCATTGCGTCTACCATTGGGTGATAAAACTGGCCAAATTGTTTTACAAACTTGGGACGAAGCTCGGTTTGCAGACCAAGAATGTCATGGTAGACAAGTACTTGCCCATCACAATATACTCCTGCGCCAATACCAATGGTGGGAATAGTAATTTTTTCGGTAATAAGTTGGCCTAGCTGCCAAGGGATGCCTTCCAACACCACCGCGCAGGCGCCTGCATCTTCTAATGCTAGCGCGTCTTTCAGTAATTGTCTGGCCATGCGCTCGTTTTTCCCCTGAACGACAAAGCCTCCCATCTGACCCACCGATTGAGGAGTAAGACCAATATGACCGACTACGGGAATACCGGCTCGAACAATTTTTTCAACAGTTTTAGCCATCTCTTCTCCGCCCTCCAACTTCACGGCAGGGGCACCAGTTTCCTGGATTGCCCGGCCGGCGTTGCGCAGAGCATCTTCTTTTGTAACTTGGTAGGTCATAAAAGGTAAGTCGATAACTACCATGGCCCGTTTGGCAGCTCGCACGACCGCTTTGCCATGATGAATCATCTCAGCCAATGTAACGCCAAGCGTATTTTCATAGCCCAACACCACCATACCCAGTGAATCTCCCACGAGGATCATTTCCATACCAGCATCATCGGCCACCTTCGCGGAAGCATAGTCGTAAGCTGTGGCCATAGTTATTTTCTCTTTGTTTTCTTTCATGCCGGCAAGCGTCAGAGTTGTTATCCTTTTCGTCACTGCATCTCACCTCCAAGATATTGTAATAGCTTTTGGCGCTCTGTGTCGCCAAGTGTTCCTTTAGCAGTCGCCAATTCTACCGTTGCTAAGCCAAGAAATTTGTAAAACGGCATTAGTTCCGGAAGTTTCTTTTCCAAGGCCGAAAGATGTATTTTTACCGTGGATGCGTCGCCGCGAGCAATAGGACCGGTGAGAGCCCCGGTTGGACCGACACGTTTGATATTTTTTAAAGTCCCCTCAATCAGGGGATACAGGGCCGGCAGACCGTCATCTCTGCAGACACCGGCGGCTTCCATGACCTGCAACGCTTCTTCAATCAAAGTTGCAAAGTAATTGCAGGCGATGCAGGCGGCAGCGTGATAGAGCGGCTTTGCGGCGGTAGGTATCTCAAGCAGTTTACATCCTAACTCTTCCACCAGTTGACGGGCAACAGGCAACGCTTTCTCATGTCCTTCTACGGCAATATAAGAACCAGGAAGATTCTGAATACCAGCATCAGGATTAGCAAATGTCTGTAGTGGATGAAAAGATAACGGGTATGCGCCATTTAAACTGGCGCTCTCCAAGATGGTGGAACTGTGAGCACCACTGGTATGCGCGACGATGGCGCCGGCAGAAAAACCGTTTTGGGAAACAATCTGCTCGCAAACTTCCACCACGACTCTGTCTGGAGTGGTAAGAAAAATTACTTCTGCTTGCCTGGTAAAGGCAAGTAGGTCTGTGCTGTGGGCAACATTCACACGTTGGGCTGCAGAAGCAGCCGAGGCTGCGCTAAAACTGGCAATCCCGGTGAGCTGATGACCGGCACCCTTAAAGAGAACGGCCAAGGCAGTACCAACATTGCCGGCACCAATAATAGCAATACGCATGGGCCACCTCCTTGTGAAAATTTTCCCTGGCAATACAGACAATGCCTTCTGACCAAGTCAGAAGGCATTTGCATACATAGTCCCGCCCTTTCTGTCCCGGTCCGGGTCTGGATCCAAGCAGTATTTGGGAATCTCTAATTTTGCATTAACTTTCAGAAGACACTGAGGTGCGACTCGCCGAAACAATGCCACCCTCAGCCCCATTGTAACATAAGCTATTCCAGGTGACAAGGAAAGATTTCTCGCATCTCAAGAGGGGCAGACAGAAATGCTTTTAATAATTTAAGCGCATGCTCCAAATCTTCTAAATCAACCATTTCACCTGGTGTATGGACATAGCGGCAGGGTATGGAAATAACTCCGGCAGGAATCCCTTCTTTTGTCAAGTGGATGGCGCCGGCATCTGTCCCTCCCGCTGTAAGAACCTCGTACTGGTAGGGGATTTCATTCTTTTCTGCTATTTCACTAAGCATTTCTTTAAGACGTGGATGACAAATGACGGAAGCGTCCTTAATCTTAACGGTGGGACCCTTGCCGAGAGAAACGCTCATGGTTGGCGCCTCCGGTGTGTCACCCACCATGGTGACATCAACGGCAAGGCCCAAATCAGGGTTAATCCGGTAAGTAGATACCCGAGAGCCGCGCAAGCCCACTTCTTCCTGAGAAGTAAAGACGGCGTAAACTTCGTTATCCGTTATAGCCAGTTCCTGGATAGCTTTGACAAGAACTGCGCAGCCTGCGCGATTGTCCATGGCTTTACCAATCATGCGGTTGCCAACTACTGCCACCTCACGATGATATGTAGCAATATCTCCAACCTTGACGTACTTACTGGCCTCCTCTTTGGTTGTGGCACCGATATCAATAAAGAGTTTCTCCAGAGTCAATTTATTAAGCTCCTCAAGTTTTTCCATGCCGATCGTGCCTTGGCTGCCATTTGCGAAAATCACTCGTTGACCAAGCAGTACATGGGGGGAAAGGCCTCCCACATTGCTAAAGCGTAAAAACCCTTTGTCATCAAGATGGGTGACAATCATGCCGATTTCATCCATATGGGCGGCTACCATTATTTTAGCGCCGTTTCCTTTTTTCACCGCATAAAGATTACCCATGTTGTCAGTGTAAGTCTCGTCCACATAGTCTTTGATCTCTTCACGAATAACCCGGGCGATTTGTGCCTCCCTACCTGATGGCCCATATGTTTCGCTCAATTTCTTAAGCAATTCCTTCAAGACGCAACCCTCCTTCTGCTACAGCATTTAAGATTCCTCTGGCCAAGCGCAGTGTGTTTTGCCAATCATCCAGATTGATGATCGATGCGGGAGAATGAATATAGCGGCAAGGGATAGAAATTACAGCGCTCAGGATGCCGGCATGAGTCTGTGAGATAATGCCGGCATCGGTGCCGGCTGTAGTTAAGCGCCGAAACTGGTACGGGATATTCAGCTTCTCTGCCGTTTCCACTACTAAATCCACAATTTGTTGCGGCGCGATATATGTTGAGTCCATCAGAGTAAGGGCAGGGCCATCACCAAGCTTTGTCACATAAGCCGATTCCTTGCTGCCCACCACATCGGCCGCGGCAGTAGTTTCAATCACCAACGCCAAATCAGGATGAAGGCGATAGGCGGCCACACCGGCGCCCCTTAAACCCACTTCCTCTTGAACTGTAAACACGGCGTTCAACTCCAAGGCGAACTCTTCTTTCAGCAGCTCCGCGAGAACCGCGCAGCCTGCGCGATTGTCAAAAGCTTTACCGATCAAGCAATTATCCCCCGCTTCCCTTGCCGTTACAGTAAAGGTGCCATAGTCACCAATTTTTACCAGCTTTTCCGCTTCCTCTTGGCTGCGCACACCAAGGTCAATGTAGAGGTTGTCAATTTTGATGGCTTTAGTCCGTTCATCTGGCTTTTGCAAATGTACGGCTTTAGCGCCAATGACGCCCGGGACACGGTCTTTTCCTATGGCCACCACTTTAGACGCCAAGACACGGTCGTCAATGCTACCTACTTTGGCAACTCGCAGCAAACCGCTTTTCTCATAACCAACCACCATTAGGCCGACTTCATCCATATGGGCGACTACCATCACCCGCGGTTTGCGGCCAATCCCTTTTTTAAAGTAGAGATTGCCAAGAGCATCGGTTGTGACCTCCTCCGCGTGAAGAGCCAATTCTTCTTTTAAGAGTGAACGCACTTCACCTTCGTCGCCCGAAGCACCGCTTGCTTCTGAGAGTCGTTTTAGCAACATGACAATCCCTCCACAAATTCCAAATCTACGCTGGCGATGAAATAGGCGAGAAGCCGGCCGGAAAGCTTTAGGTCATCCATGTCCAAGAGCTCCACAGACGTGTGCATGTAACGTAGTGGAATGGAGAGCAGGCCGGTGGGAATCCCTCCCCGTGTTACTTGGATAGCGCGAGCATCGGTTCCGGTAGGCCCCGGAAAGGCTTCCAGTTGATACGGCAGCCGATATTCCTTGGCAACACGAATGATTTCCTCACTGATTTTAGTGTGGATGTTTGGCCCCACAGTAATGCCCGGACCTTTGCCAAGCTTACATGCTTCATGTTCTAAAACACCGGGCATTTCCCCATGCGTCACATCTACGGCGATGCCAAGATCGGGGACTATACCATATGTTGCCATGGCAGCGCCGCGGACGCCCACCTCTTCTTGCACCGTAGCCACGGCATACACATCCGCCTCGTGCCGCAAGCGTTCCAACTCCTGCAGGCAGGAGAGCAGCACTGCCACCCCTGCTCGGTCATCCATCGCTTTGGCCGCCACAGTGTTGCCGGCAAGCTGAATCAACTCACGGCGAATCAGCGCCAAATCACCCACTGATACCAGCTTTCTCACTCTTTCTTCCGTCAAAGCGATATCAATATGTAAGTCCTCCATTTTATGTCCTTTGCCCAGTTCCTCTGCAGGGACCAGATGCGGTGGCTTTACACCGATAACCCCGGGAAGCTTTTCTCTGCCATAGAGAATCACTTCTTGCCCCACAATGGTACGCGGGTCAATGCCGCCCACTGCGGAAAAGCGCAGGAAACCGCCTTCTTCTATTTTTGTGACCATTAAGCCGATTTCATCCATGTGAGCAGCCAAAAGAATGCGCGGCCGCCTCTCGGCACTACTGCTGCCTTTTTTTAAAAAAACCACATTGCCCATCCTGTCTTGTCTTACTTCATCGACATGAGAGCAAAACGCCGCTCTGACAACCTTAGCCACGTATTCCTCATAACCGGACACGCCCGGCGCTTCGCAAATATCTTTTAAAAATCGCTTGATTTCCAAAGAAGTACCCCCTATTTTGCAAACATTAACAACAAGCAACTTCAACGTTCTGCCAGTTTTTCCTCTAATTATATTATCCCCATTTTTTTCTCCCTAAAAAGAAGCAGCTCTAACAACAGAAATATTATTGCGTTTTTTGTAAAAGATTGCGATATAGTCCCGGCACACTAGCCAGCTCCCGGTGTATACCCTCTTGGGTAATGCAGCCTTCCTCCAGCACAATGATTTTATCGGCAAACTCCACCGTGGAAAGGCGGTGGGCAATAATAATGGACGTACGGTTTACTAGCAGGATTTTTAAAGCATCCTGTATTTGCGCCTCCGTGCGTGTGTCTACACTTGCGGTGGCTTCGTCTAAAATCAGGATTGCCGGGTCGCGCAAAAGCGCCCTCGCAAAGGCAATCAATTGCCGCTGACCGGCAGAAAGCAGGCTGCCCCGTTCATTGACCACAGTATCATACCCCTGAGGCAAAGCCATAATGAAAGGGTGAGCGTGGACTGCTTTGGCCGCCGCAATCATTGCTTCCTCCGTAGCCTCCGGTTTGCCATAGAGAATATTTTCCCGGACAGTGCCGTTAAACAAAAATGTATCTTGTAATACCAAGCCCATCTGCCTGCGCAGAGAAGAGATGCTAACGTTTGCGATATCATGCCCATCCAGCAAAATGCGTCCGGATGTGGCAGTATAAAAGCGGCAGAGCAGATTAACAATGGTGGTTTTGCCAGCACCGGTTGGACCGACTACCGCCAACGTTTCGCCCGCCTGCAACGCAAAACTGACGCCCTCCAGCACGTCTTGGTCTTTTTCATAGGCAAAGCGCACGGCTTCAAATTTCAGCTCCCCTTTAACAGCGGGCAATTCGATGGCATGAGGACTGTCCTGCTCCGGTTCTGTGTCAATAACTGCAAAGATTTTTTCTCCGGCTGCCAAGGCCGACTGGAGGCTATTGTATACTTGAGACAAATCTCGAATCGGCGCATAAAAACGTGCGGTATAATCCAAAAAGAGATAAAGCGTACCAATGGGAATCATCGCCTGAATCACCTGGTGCCCGCCGTACCAAAGGACAATGGCAATACCAAGAGCCCCGATCACTTCAATAAATGGCAGGAAAACAGAAAATAAACGAATAGCATACATATTGGCCGCATAGCTTTCCATGTTCACTTGGTCAAAACGACTTGAATTTTCCTCCTCCCGGGTGAAGGATTGGGTCACACGGACGCCAGAGATGCTCTCCTGCAAATTGCTGTTCACATCGGCAATTTTTTCCCGCACATTCCTGTAGGCGCGAAGCACCCGGTTGCGAAAGTAGGTGGCGGTAAAAAACAGTAGCGGCAGTGTGGTAAAAGTAAGCAGCGCGAGCTGCCAGTCCTCACGCAGCATAATCACAATAATCCCAAGCAAAAGCAGCGTATCGCCCACAATGTGGGAGATGCCCCCGGAAATCATTTCTGTCAGCGCTTCCGTGTCGTTAGTAACACGGGACATCACCCGTCCGGTCGGTTGTTTATCAAAAAAGCTAAACGGCATTCTCTGCAAATGATTAAAAAGTTGCTGCCGCAACGAGTAGATGGCGTTGTGCCCCACTAACGCCATCAAATATTGCTGACCAAACGTTGTGAGCCAATTTAGAAGATGCGCCAAAAGAAACAAGAACACTAACAGATTAAGGCGGGACAAGTCACCGCCGGCGATGGCGGTGTCAATAGCCACTTTAACAATGTAGGGTCCGGCCAACGTGGTCAGAGAGGAAAAAGCCATCAGCACCAGCGCTAAAAGTGCTGTGCCTCGAAAAGGAACGATATAGGACAAGAGTCGGCGAAGAATTTTAGGGTCAATGGGGGCAGCGTGATCAACAGTCTGTGACTGATGAATCATGTGATCCATCCCGCATCCCCCCTTTCACATTCCACCCTTTTCCCGCCCAGCTGGATATCGTAAATTTCCCGGTAAAGCAAACTTGTCTCCAGCAATTCTCTATGGGTGCCCCGAGCCACAATCTCTCCGCCGTCCATCACTAGAATCAAATCAGCAGCTACTACTGTGGCAATCCGTTGGGCAATAACAAATGATGTCCGTCCTTTCATCAATGTGTTCAATGCCTGCCTGATTAAATACTCTGTATGGGTGTCCACATTAGAGGTGTAATCATCAAGAATGAGTATTTTCGGATTCTTGAGCAGGGCGCGAGCGATGGCTAACCGCTGTTTCTGTCCGCCGGAGAGATTGACGCCTCTTTCCCCCACCATCGTCTCATAACCTTGAGGAAGAGTCATGATAAAGTCATGGATCTGCGCCGCTTTTGCGGCAGACTCAATCGCATCGCGCCCGGCTTGGGCATCACCATACCCGATGTTCGTGGCAATAGTTTCTGAGAAAAGGAAAGTTTCCTGTGAAACGAAGCCCACGGCGCGGCGCAAAGACTGCAAAGTATAACAGCGGATATCGCTATCGTCAATGGCAATTACGCCGGCGGTAGGTTCATAAAAACGAGGAATCAGGCTTACCAGCGTAGTTTTACCAGAGCCGGTGCTGCCCACAATCGCCACCGTTTCCCCCGGTGCAACAGTAAAGTAGATCTCTTTCAACGCCTCCACACCTTCTCTGTATGCAAAGCTTACGGCCTGAAAGTCAATTTTGCCGCCCACTTTGGTTAGTTCCACCGCAGCGGGAGCATCGGCAATATCTGGTTCAGTATCTAACAGTTCAAAAACACGCCGGGCTGAAGTGAGGGCACGCTGCGACAAGTTAACCACCCAACCAAGCATGCGCAGCGGCATCACCAGCATAAAGAGATAACTGTTAAAGGCAATCAATTCACCCAATAATAATTGACCTAGAATCACTTCCCGGCCGCCGTACCATAAAATTGCGGCAGCAGACAACCCGGTAAGAAAGCTCAGAAAAGGGAAGTAATAAGCCCAAATACGCACAGCATGGAGATTCCTTTTTAGAAGCCCGAGATTTTGTCTGTTAAATTTATCACCTTCCTCTGCTTCCCGTCCAAATGATTTAACTACCCTGATACCGCTGATATTCTCCTGCAACACAGACGTCATGTCAGCCAATTGCTCCGAAATAGCTTGATAAGCTGGCCCCACTTTTCTGCTAAAGCTAAAAATAGCCATGACTGTAATGGGCAGCGTCAGCACAGTCAACATAGCTAATCGCCAATGCATGGAAAAGATCACAATAGCTACACCCGCAAAAGTAACTATCCCCTGGAAAAGATGCACAATGCCAAAGCCGTAAAAACGCTTCAGCATATCCACATCAGCAGTAGCGCGGCTCATTATCTGACCGGTTTGTGTAGCTTCATAAAAAGAAAAGGAAAGCCGCTGCAGATGGACATACAAACGGTTACGCAAAGCATAAATTATATTTTGCGCAACCTTTTCCATCAGATAGCGCTCCAAGAAAGCGAAAATCCCTTTTACTAATGTGACAAGGACAATGCCCACGGCAATCCAGGGCAAAAGAAAAAACTGTCCCCCTAACAAAGCCTCGTCAATGACCACCCGAATTAATTGGGGGATCAATAAGTTTAGCGCCAATACCACTAGGGTAGAAAATGAGGCAACCAGAACTCGCGGCCAATAGGGGACCAGTTCCATTAACAGGCGCTTAAATCGCATCGTACCACTCACCTTCGGTTCACTGCCGCTTATCTTCGATATTGCTTGCTGATTTGCTGCAAAAGAGCATAAACTTTTTCCGCTTGCTGCTCAGAAAGGGTGCCGGTGCCGCAGCTCGGGGTAAAAAGCAGTTGCTTACGCATCAGCTCAGTATCTACCCCTTTTTTTTCCAGGAGAGAAAAATATTCTACCAAACGGTCGAGAAGAGTTATTAGCGTTTCATGTTCAATCTGCTCGGAGGTGGGAACTATGCCCCAGGCTAAAGCGCCGCCTCGAGAGAGAAACTGGTTAAACTCTGAAGCATATAACAGAAGTGAGGTAAAATAATGGTAAACATCAATATTTACAATGTCAAATGGCAACTCAAAGAGCAATGACCAGTCAAGACCGGCACAGGCATGAACCCCAATAGCCGCTCCTTCCTGGTGGGCAGCATCAATCAGCGGCAGCAAACTTTCCTGAATAGCATCACGAGAAAGACCCACAAAAGTGGATTGGCCGTAGCCGTAAATCCCAGGGTCATCAATAAAGAGAATAACCGGCAGGCCATGCGCTTTTAAGGTACGGGCCTGCCAACGAACTTGCAATGCCAACGTTCTCACCAGCACATCGCGTAGCTCATCCTGATAAAATGCCGGCTGAAGTTTGTCGTCTGTCACCTGGAAGCCCATAGTTACAGGTCCTACCAGTTGACCTTTCAGATAGCGAGTCGAGGGCTGGCGCAGGTGCTGCGAAAGAAACGAGTAAAAGCCTGTCGCCACCGCTTCCGGAAAGCCAAAGTCTGCTGACGCATCCGGATTAATTTCAGCCAAGACTTCGCTGTAAAAGGCGGTAAGCCGCTCTAGCCAATCGGCAGCATCGGTAGCGAAATAGGGCAAACGAGACGGGGTTTCCACCACCAACTGCCGCTCTAACAGTGGTCGCAGATACTGGCGGATCAAGCCTTCCTCCTCGCCGGCCGCAGGCAGTTGTGGCCAGTGCGGGATCTCCGGCAGATGGCGGAAAATGATATCCAGAGCCGGTTTTGCCTCTTTATGCGGCAGACTACCAATCCCTGTAGCCAGTCCCCAGAAATCTTTATCCATGATTTACCCTTCCATTCTAAACTGCTGTACCGCTTTGCGCAGTTCTTTCATCTTGATTTTATTGGAGCTTAACAGACCATACTCGACGCTATCCACCAAAGCTTGCCAGCTGGCTTCGATAATATTTGGCGAGACGCCTACAGTACCCCAAGACTTTTTCTTCCGCTCATCACGCGTTTCAATCAATACTCGCACTCTGGCGCCGGTGCCATCTTTGCCGTCTATGACGCGCACCTTATAGTCTACCAGCTGAAAATGCTTGATCTCTGGGTACACCAGCTCCAACGCCTTGCGCAGCGCTTGGTCAAGGGCATGAACCGGGCCGTTTCCCTCTCCTGCCGTAAGAAATTCCTGCTTTCCAATTCGAACTTTTACTGTAGCTTCAGAGAGAATATCTCCATTCTCGCCCCTTTTCTCCACGATGGTCCGGACACCCAGTGCTTCAAAAAGCGGCTGATGCACTTTAAATGCTTTCCAAATTAACAGCTCAAAAGAGGCTTCCGCAGCCTCGAACTGGTAGCCAAGATATTCAAGCTCCTTTACCTTGTCCAGAACGGCTTTCGTCTGCGGCGTCTCTTTACAAAGATCTATTTCATTTTCCCGCGCCTTATAAAGCACACTACTTTTGCCGGAGAGCTCTGAGACCAAAATGCGCCGCTTATTGCCTACTAACTGTGGCTGAATATGTTCGTAGGTATGAGCATGTTTTAAGACGGCATCCACATGAATGCCACCTTTATGAGCAAAAGCATTTTCTCCCACATAAGGCTGCTGCTCCTGCGGGGCAAGGTTGGCAAGTTCCGCCACGTAACGAGACAAACAGGTGAGTTCCTCAAGTTGAGCCGGATGAATAATTACCATATTCAGCTTTAATTGTAGGCTCGGGATAATAGTACAAAGATTGGCGTTACCACAGCGCTCACCATAACCGTTAATAGTGCCTTGAACCTGTTTAATCCCCATTTCCGCCGCGACTATCGAGTTAGCTACCGCCATCCCCGCATCATCATGGGTATGAATACCAAGCTTTGCGCCAATTTCAGCTTTAACCTGACGGAGCACACGTTGGAGCGTAAAAGGCATCAGCCCGCCATTTGTGTCACAAAGCACCACAATATCTGCGCCGGCTTCCTCCGCCGCCTTAATGGTTTCCATGGCGTATTCCGGGTTAAAGTGGAACCCGTCAAAAAAATGCTCGGCGTCATAAATAACTTCCCGTCCCAAGGATTTCAAATAACCTACGGTGTCACGGATCATATTCAGATTTTCTGCCAGCGTCGTCCCGATGGCATCCGTCACATGAAAATCCCAAGATTTGCCAAAAATAGTCACTACTTCAGTTTCCGCCGCAAGCAACTCCCGGATATTAAAGTCGTCTTGCACGCGAATATCGGCGCGGCGTGTGCTGCCAAACGCAGAAATTTTACTATGCTTCAATTCATATTGCCGCACTTTATTAAAGTACTCTATATCCTTAGGGTTGGAGCCGGGCCAGCCCCCTTCGATATAATCAATCCCGAAAACATCAAGTCTCTGTGTAATTTTCAGCTTATCGTTGACGGAAAACGAGATCCCTTCCCGTTGCGATCCATCTCGCAGTGTAGTATCATACAATGTCAGCCTGCTCAAGCTCTTCCCCCCCAAAAAACAAATAAAACAGCTTGATAGTTCGTTAGCCGCGCAAATAATAGCATAATTATACACTACGTCAGTTTGCGTGTCTAGGAAAAGAGCACTCGCTGTGAAAAGAGCCCTCGCTTGTATTTAACGTGACAATGAGTAAATTGCAGGTTTACTTACAGGGAAAGCTGCAAAAAATATAGCTGTGAGACTATCCCACAGCGAAAAGGAGGAAAACAATGACTGTACAGTCAGACTTAAAGAAGGCTCTTGCGGCCGCGGAAAATGCCAAAGGAAGTTATGCAACTTTTGCCGCCGCTACTGAAGACCAAATGGCAAAATCCATGTTTATGCAAATGAGTCAGGATATGGACAGCCACATCCAGCAGTTAAACAGTCGCTTGAGCTATCTAAACTCTGTCAACCCCATGAACCAAAACCGGCAATAAAAAATAACTTAAAAGAGAGACGCCCTCAAGCGGTAACGGGTTCCGTTTTGAGGTGAAAAATCAAGAATTCGACCCTGATTGTCCAGTACCGTTTTTCCTTATGCAACCACGTCAGATAGGCTTAGTTGATCGTGTTGGTGTAAAAAGGTCGTTGTTGCGTTGTTGCTGCATTTGGGTTGCTGTTAGGCCAATCGAACCTGGCTGGTGCCCAAGCCCAAGGATAAATGTTTGTGGCCAGACCACCGCGCATTATGCGAACCAGCCAGTCAACATTTGTATTTGCAGGGTATCTCCCTGTGAAATTAAAGGCAAATACATTTCCAGGTTCAGCGGTCATAGATCCCCCATCGGTCCAAGCGTTATTAGTCCCGCTTCGCCGGTGAAAAATCCGGACTTCTGCTGGAGGCGGGGAGGTTAGTTGTGTTGTTCTGAAATAAGCGGTTACTCTGGCCACGTTGTTGTTCCACGATACTCGGCTGAACGTGTCGACATCCCTGCCTGCTCTCCAAACATCCTCTGCCAGCCATCTGTAATGTATTTCATTCCGGAACCATCTAGTGTTGTAAGGCCCGGCAGCAGTTCCGCCCCAATGAATATGGGATTGACCGGTCGTTCCTATTTGATGCCCTCTTTGGTAATATCCCGGACTAAAAACCGAGTTGGCATGATAGTAATTAATGAACATCGGCGGGTCGTCCACAATACGATTTTGATTCAGATCAAGGCGCTTAGTAAAGTCTACGCCCATAGCATTGCTCCCTAGGGAGGGTGCCTGTAACCACCCGCACCAAACGGCAAGCAAAGCAAGCCCCGAAACTGTATCCACATCTATTCCTGGATGGGGATTAGTCCCTACATCTCTTGGTTCGTTCCACTTGCTTGTAATTCCTCGAAAAGTGGGGGTTGGCGAGCCCCAGTTCATAGAGATCCGCGGAGGCAGATTTTCAAATACATGCTGATAGCGAAAAGGACCGGTGTACGCGGCAGCCATGGGCGGTAAGATCACAAGCGAAAAAGCTAAAAAAACGGCCAGCGAACGTAACATAGCAAGCTTTTTCATTATCGCGTTCCTCCTAATTTGTGCAGCCAGGTTGAAAATACTGGCGTTTGGACATAGGTATCTGCGCTGGCGTCAAAATAACGCTCTCCCCTCATCGTATGAATAAGTATTTGGTCGTCACTGATCCACCTCAGCGTATGTGAAAGGAGCTCCCATGGATCAATGCCAGCCTTTTCAAGATCAATTTCAAGATCCTTGTTGCGGATAATATCGACTATCTTCAGTATATTGTAACCATATCTGCCGTCTCGGGTTTCGCTATACGAATAAGCAAGCGTAGTTCCGCTGGGATTAAGCGAAACTTTTTTAAAAGTAGCGGGGGCGGCTTCTGCTGGCAGTGCCCGTTCCACCCCTTTGGGAACAATCGTCAAGGTCTTGGGGTCGATAGTACCAATGCCGACAGCTGTAGCAACCGCCATAGGGTAGGCGCCTTCCATTTCGAGATAAGGAACATATTGAATAACATAAGAAACATAAGCCACTACACCGTTAGGAAGAATTGTTTGCAGACCAATTCCATCGGGAAAAATCACTTCTTTTTTGTTTCCCCGGGCATCGACCAAATAAACTTGAGCCCTAGCAAAAATATCTTCACCGTCAGACTTTCCCACAAGCATCTGCTCGTCATTTAGCCAGCCGATAACGCCATAGTCATAGCGTCCTCCACCAAACAAGCGCTTTTCGGTATTCGTCTCCAAGTCAAATATCCATACAGACATGCTATCTCTGGTCTCGAAATCACGGTTAGTGCTATAAACAATTTTTGTGCCATCAGGGCTAAAGCGGGGATTGTAGTTCCATTCAATCATTTCCCACGCAGTATCTATACCGCGGGCTTGTTGTATTTCCGTCAATTCTTGTTCGAGTTGTCGGCGGATTTTGTTGTTATGAAGTTCACTGGAAATTTTCCTGGCCTTCTCTAGATTGCCTTCTTCCAGAAGCCACATCCCGCCCATGTTCCATACGACATGATTTTTCCCGTCGGACGAGGAAGCTATTTTATAAGAAGTTTCCTTAAAATCAGGATCGGCTGGCGACAAAACGGTTTTGCCCTTGACTTTAAAGGAAGCTAATTGCACGGTGTGGGAAACTCCATCCTCCTCGTCCTCGATGGTTATGCTGAAGCGGCGGGGAGCGACTGGCTTGAGCTTGTTTTCAGGAGACACTTCGTAAAATTTAAGCTCGCTGAAATCAGCGGGTCTTCTTATAGGCCGCAGAGCATTCTCCAGTACCCCTCCCCTGATTTTACGCCGGTCGCTTTCCTGCAGTGCTGGAAATATTAACGGTATCCCCTCAGTAACAAGCAGGTGGTTTTCTCCGTTCAACAAGACCCAGCTGGCTGAAATGGCCGCCTTTTCCCGCTGCGGAAACAATGTAACCCCGGCAATTATTGCTGCCGCGACAAAGGAACAGCCGGTCAGCATCAAGGCAACCCTTTTCCATGTGGTCATTTTCCGCCATAACTTAAGTTTTCCCGTAAACACGAAAGTTGCACCCCCAATCAAAATAGTCCCGAAAGCAACACAACTCTTTCGCACTAAAATCTCTTTTGATCCTTTTTAAGAGCATCCTGTAGCCCTTCTTTATCATTGCCCTTATCAATATTATGATTTTCTTCCGGCAACCACCGCCACAGGCGATACGCCCCCACCAGCCTTTCCGCCCTATGCTTGGAAGGCATTGCCAGATTGTTCCAATTTTATCATGCCCCCCCGAAACGTCAAGGCATTCAGTTACAAGTTTGAATCCCTGTGAGATAAAGCGAAATAAGTAAAGACATAACAATACATGCTACCCGGCACACATTCGCAACAAGATTATTAGAGGCCGGGGTCAGCATGAAAGAAGCGCAAGAACTTTTGCGGCATGAAAATATTACAACTACAGCAGATATCTATTATCATGTTTTTTCGTAGTAAATAAATTGGATCAGAATTTGCAAATGGGCACCAATCGGGCACCGAAATTAGAAAAACACGTTAAAACAAATAACCAGGATGGCTGAAAACCACCGTGGTTATTGCTTCTTTAATAAGATGTTGGTTTTTTTGCGCATAACTATTCATTTAAAGAAAATAAGCAACCCCGAAGCCTCCCCGTGGATGGCGATATTCCACGTTCTCCGGACAAGTCGGTTCGCACACCCCGCATTCCAGGCAGCGTTCCCAAAGAATGTCTGGCTTTTGCCGGTCTTCATCCCAGACAAAGACTGCAGACGGACAGACAAATAAACACCTTTTAAGCACACACAATCTACAATGCTTTGCGTCTTTTATGGTGATATGGCTTTGATCATCTGGGATAATTTTTAGCAATGGCAAATAATTTTCTCCGCCCATTACATCACTCCCCAGCTCTGCATACCTACATAGAGATCAAGCATTGTTTTGGCAGATGATTGTTTATTCATAACAAGACTAGTCATTTTTGCTATTTTTTCAGCGTCGGTATCCATCCCGGCGCGAAAAAATTCGTAAGCCAAATCGTTCACCGTGGTGACCATCAAGTAATCAACATCGCTCTTTTCAGCATAATAGCTGACTGTGTCGGTAGCTTTCTGAATGTTTTTCATATAAAAGCTGCCTGCTAATTTTCTTTTGTATGCCTTTAAGATACTAGCCGAAAAGTCCTGCTTTGCGCGGGCGTGGACGGCTGTTTCGGCGGCGGCTTTGCCGGAGAGCATGGCTAAGTCACTGCCATGACGACCGCTGATCATCACAGCTGCATCGCCGACCACCATCAGCCCGTCTGCATAAAATTTTGGTTGGGCCGATTTGCCTCCCAGAGGAATCAGATGCGCAGCATAAGATTCACTTTTGCCGCCGGCAATTAGCCGTCGAACGTAAGGATGTTCTTTAAGACGCGCGAGCAAATCCGGCAAAACTAAGTGATTTTGACAAATTTTATCAACCGGCACCCCAAGCAAAAGGGAAACCGACTCCCGATTAGTAAAAATACCAGCCAACCCAATGGTTTGAGTGGTGGGGTACCCAAGCATTGCTAATACTGCCCCTTCGTTATTTTCCAGGTGAAAGCGATCCTCGATTTTCTCTTTAGGCAGAGAGATTACCTCCCGCACCCAAAGGCTTAGCTGCTTGGCTGGGATAGGTTTGGCAAGACCCGCCTCTTTTGTCAACATGGCTGACACGCCTTCAGCTAAGATGACCAGATCAGCCTTCACGCTTGAGCCGTCATCAAGGATTACACCGCAGACAGGTCCACGCCCGACAGTTTTCTTCTCGTAAAGGAGGTGGCGCACCATTGTGTTAGTTTGCAAGACGGCGCCAGCATCTACTGCTTTTTTTGCCAGCCATCTGTCAAAATGGGGACGCATGGCAGTAACTTTATTGTAGGGTGCCTTACCGAAACGTAAACCTGTAAAACCAAGCTCCACCGCTGAATCGTCGGCTAAAAAACAGAGCGTGTCCCGCGTAACAATCCGCTCCACTGGCGCTTCATGCCAGAACTCGGGCACAATTTGCGCTGTAGATTCGGTATATAATACTCCCCCGAACATATTTTTACTGCCCGGATAACTGCCGCGCTCTAAGAGAGCCACGCGCAAGCCACTTCTTGCCATCTGCAAAGCTGCAGCCGAACCCGCCGGACCCGCTCCTACCACAATAGCATCAAAATAATTCATATTTATCCACTCCGTTTCGCCATTAGCTTTCGCAAACGGAGCAAAGAGAATGCGTTAGCGCGCAGCAACGAAGGCAACAAGACTTTGCCTATAAAACATTCTGCCACTCTCTGCGATTATAGAGGATACGCAAAACGTTGACTTCGCGCTTTTCCTCATTGACAACATAGAAAGCAACATAGTTTTCAACCAACAGCTTGCGAACTCCCAATAAGGCATATGGTTGATCCTGAACTACACTGTGCCGCAAAGGCATTTGACTTAGCGTCAGAATCTGTTCCTTGATTGATGTGTAAATTCGCCTGGCAATCACAGGTTCTTTCAGAACGTCCGTAAGATAACGGAGAATGCCTTGCAAATCCCTCTGAGCAGGGAGTTCGGCGATAATTTTATAGTGTGTCAAAGCCAAACTCCTTATCAAGCACGGCAAATACTTCCTCCGCCGGACGGCCTGTTCCTTTTTTCATGGATGCCAGACCTTCGTCAATTAGACGGCGCAGTTCATATCTTCCGCTCAAACGCTCATACTCTGCATTTGACAAAACAACCAAATCGCCTGTTCCATTCTTGGTAATAAAGACCGGTTCATTATATTTGTGGCAAAACTCTGAGATTTCATTGTATTTATTGCGTAAGTCTGAACTTGGCCTAATAGTCGACATTAATAATCCCTCCGTCAATTTTATACTCATATTCTATCAAAATATTGATACTTTGTCAAAGTGAGTATGTGCAGCGAGCTTCCGTCTATTTATGTAAAAATTTATTGATATTCGATAAAATAGTATTGCTTTGCAATAAAAAAAGTGCTATGCTCTGATTAATCACCAGCAACTTTTTGCTAAATTGAAGGAGGAGTTCGGCATGTGGAATAACCGGAGGTCAGTTTTGCTCAGCCAGTTTTGCGTTCTGCTCTTTTCGGCAGTCCTCCTGGCTGTTGTTGTTTTTGCTTACTCACTAGTGAGCTGGCTGATTAGTTTTTCGCAGGCAGAATTGCAAGGAACGGAAATATATTTTTATGCAACTATCTATCTCGGTAGCATGCCGGCAGCATTACTACTATATAGCTTATTTCGTCTGCTGCAGCGTATTTCCGCCAGGGAAATGTTCTTGCCGAAAAATGTTGACATTCTGCGCCGTATCTCTTGGAGCTGCTTTGCCGGCTCAGCCGTTTGTTTTGTCTCAACCCTCTACTACTTCCCCTGGCTATTGGTTGCGGTGCCGGCTGGGTTTATGGGCTTAATTGTGCGGGTCGTTAAAAACGTGGTGGCGCTGGGCGTAGAGCTTCAGCGCGAAGCCGATTATACCGTTTAGGAGTGAGTAGCGTGCCAATCATTATTAATCTAGATGTAGTCATGGCCAAACGCAAAATCTCCTCCGGCGAACTTGCCGAAAAAATCGGCATCAGCCAGGCCAATTTGTCCATTCTCAAAACTGGCAAAGCTAAAGCCGTGCGTTTCTCTACGCTTGAGGCCATCTGCCGTGAACTTGACTGCCAGCCCGGCGATATTCTTGAGTATAGCTCTGATCAATAAGCATAGGAGGTTTTAAGATGACAATTCATGAGGAAATTCCTGCCGACAACTCCGCAATTTTGAAGGAGCCAGCGCCTAAAAGCAAGGCTTTTCAACCGGACAGGGCAGATGAATGCCTAGCCTATGTAGCTTTTCTGCTCGGGTTTCTGTTCATCCGTTGGGTTTTTTTCAGCTGGCAGGGTTGGGGTGTGTCGCTATATACAGCTCTGTTCATAACAGTTGTACTCTTCTACTTACGACAAAAAAAGAAGCGCATGACCGGTGAGAGCTGGTTTTGGTTTACCATCTTACTGCTCACCGCGCTCAGTTTCTCACTATGGCCGGGGCAAAGCGTCTTTGGCTTACGTGCGTTGCTGTTACTCGGTGTCGCCATCTACTGGGTATGGACGACTGCGGACGCGACTTTATACGGCAAAACGAGCGACTGGCTGCCGCATGACCTGCTCAGTAGCATCATTTACACTCCGTTTGAAAATTTCTTTGCTCAATACCGTAGCCTAGCGGCAGCAAGAAAGAGACAGATCAGGGTCGCGAGCGAACACTGGCCAATAGTGTTCGGCGTATTATTAGCTGCGGCAGTCATCTCCATAGTCGGACCCCTGCTTATTCAAGCCGATGCCGGGGGGTTCGCTGCTCTGCTGCGCAACCTGCAGCCACACCTTGATCGGCTGGGAAAGGTCGATCCCGTACTGCTCGTACAGATACTCTTCTCCATCCCCACTGCGGCCTATATTTTCGGTTTACTGGCCGGCAGCATCCATGGGCGGCGCGTCGAGCTTAAAAGTGCGGAAAATTCCGTAAATGCGCTGCACAAACTCCCGTACGCCACGGTCTTTACTTTATTGCTGCTATTAAATGGCCTCTACATTGCTTTTATCGCCAGTCAACTGCCCTACTTGTTTTCTGCCTTCAGCGGTACTGTGCCGCCCGGCTGGGAGTCGTATGCCGAATTTGCCCGCCGCGGATTTTTTGAGTTGTGCGTCATTGCCGTAATCAATTTACTTGTTTTAACCGGTACTCATCTTGGCATTGAGATAACAAAGCGTCAAAGCGCGGCGACCCGAGTGCTCAACTCCTTGCTGGCAGCACTTACGCTTGTGCTAATCGCTACCGCCTTCAGCAAATTGGCGCTATATATCAGTATCTTCGGACTGACTGTGCAGCGCTTGCTGCCGGGTGTCTTGCTAATCTT
This sequence comes from Dethiobacter sp., assembly GCA_018333455.1. GTDB lineage: Bacteria > Bacillota > Dethiobacteria > Dethiobacterales > Dethiobacteraceae > GPS1B09. The sequence continues at coordinate 31,897 of JAGXTN010000049.1, forward strand.
TCTTGCTATTGTGTTCGGAGGCGTGATTGCACGGCAAAGTTTGCGGTTTTCCATCATGCGCCTAGCGGCGTTTACAGGTACAACCTTACTTTGCCTGCTCTTTGTAATAAATACTGACGCCTTAGTCGTTAACTACAACGCAAACCGCTATCTATCCGGCACTCTTACGGAGTTTGATACGATTGTGCTTTATCGCTCGGGCACTGCCGGCTTAGGCGCAGCATTATTGCTGTATGAGCAGAGCGATGATCAGCAATTGCGAGCTGAGCTTGACGAGTATTTTGATTTTATCTACTGGAAAAGCAAAGCCGACGCCAACACGCTGCGCGACACATTACAAGCTGCTCTGGCCCGGAGACAACTGGAAGAGCATCAGCGAATATTTCCCTCTTCCTCTTCACAAGTCCCAATAGAGAATACCTATGACATGCAAAATTAATGTACTTTCAGCAAACTGGATAACTTTTTATGAATCGCTTCATCTTTAGCAACAAAAATTCTCGCATCTTCAAAGAGATGCGTATGCTCCTCGATAAATTTAGTATTTATTTGCCCGCGCTTAAATACTGCGCTGTCCATCACAGCTCTAAGATAAGGAATATTTGTTTTCGGCCCAATAATAATGTACTCACGCAAAGCGCGCCTCATCCGTGCGATCGCCTCGTCCCTGTCGTTTCCCCAAGCTAAAAGCTTAGAGATCATAGAATCGTAATGAGTCGGTATTTCATAGTTAAGATGAACGCCCGAGTCGATACGGATCCCAAATCCACCTGGGGAACGATAGCCTTTTATTCTGTGGGGAGAAGGCGAGAAGCCATTTAAAGGATCTTCTGCGCAAATACGGCACTCAATGGTATGACCGTTAAACTTGATATCCTCCTGTCCGAAAGGCAACGGGTGACCGGCAGCTATCCTGATTTGCGACTTAACCAAGTCAACGCCTGTCAGCATTTCCGTCACAGGATGTTCTACTTGGATACGAGTGTTCATTTCCAAAAAATAGAAATCACCGTTACTGTAGATAAATTCAATTGTTCCCGCACCTTGATAATTAACGGCGCGGCCTGCAGCCAATGCTACTTTTCCCATTTTTTGCCTTATTTCCGGCGTGAGAGCCGTTGACGGCGACTCTTCGATAATTTTCTGATAGCGACGCTGGATAGAACACTCTCTCTCTCCAAGATGGACAATGTTTCCGTGGCTATCGGCAAGAAGCTGGAATTCAATATGGCGGGGCTGATCCATATATTTTTCTATAAAAACGGAGGCATCGCCAAAAACAGAGGCGGCCTGCTGTTGAGCCCTCTCAAGCATAGCTGAAAAATCCTCTTCTTTTTGCACCGCCCGCATCCCCACCCCCCCGCCGCCGGCTGCAGCTTTAATTAAGACGGGATAACCGATTGCAGCAGCAATTTTCTTAGCTTTTTCAGGGTCGGAAACGGCTTCTTCCGTACCGGGAACGACAGGCACTCCCGACGCGATCATCAGTTTTCTGGCCGCGATTTTATTACCCATTAAACCGATTACCTTGCTCTCCGGCCCGATAAAGACAATACCCGCTTCCTCACAGGCCTTCGCAAACTCCTCTTTTTCAGACAAAAACCCATAACCGGGATGAATTGCATCGGCACCGACATTCTTTGCCAACTTAATAATTTTTTCGATATCCATATACGTCTCTATTTCTCTGTCTCCATACAATGGGTAGGCTAAATCGGCATACAGGACATGCAAACTATCTTTGTCGGAATCTGAGTATACAGCCACCGAAGTGATTTCCAGCTCCCGCAGGGCGCGGATAATACGAATGGCAATTTCGCCTCTATTAGCAATTAATACTTTATTAAACACATCTAACCTCCCAGTCTATGATTTTTTACCTGTGTTCTATTGTTTTTGATTTTATCATTGGGCAGCGCTAAAAGAAAGCAGTGTTTTGCAAAAAAACTAGTTGCCCAGCTCATTTTTAGCAGGTATAGTAAAATTTAGAAACTTAATGCGCTTGATATTTTCTAAGGGAGTGATCAGCCCTGACGCGACGTTGCATCATGGTGTTTGTATATAAATGGGAAAAAAACGAACCAAAATATCTTTTATTGAAAAGGAACCAAGTGTTAGGCGGTTATTGGCAGCCTGTTACCGGTTTTATCGAAGAACCCGAAAAAGACAGGGAAGCTGCCCTACGAGAAATAAGCGAAGAAACAGGCCTCGAGACTTATGTGCGTCTCATCGACCTAAACTACTACTTTTACTTTGAAATACATGATATTCCGCACTCTGTTTCAGTGCTGGCAATGGAAGTTACCGACCCGCCGGCGATAAGCATCTCCTCCGAGCATACAGATCACCGATGGCTGCCCTTTGAAGAAGCAAGACGCACTTTGTACTGGGATAACAATGTGGCTAGCTTGGACAAACTGCATAAACAACTACACAAGAAAAAAGAGAAAGGCTAATTAGTTGTTAGTCTTTCTTTTTTATTGCTTCCTTTAGTTTGTTACCATAAAAATGACTGGCATAGATGGCGCCCAGTGGATTATGGGCAAGTACCCGATCTTTGACGGCCAACACAGTCACCGGCACTTTAGCATGCTTGAAATACAATGTGTCGTGACCCACACAAAGACCCAAGATAATGTGCAGCTGGCACCCGGCTTCTTCCAACAGAGCTGCCTGCGCAATCGGGTTACACATCGCCTCAAATTTTACCGAACTAAGCTGATTGCTTACGCCGATAGCTTTTTTCTCCACAGAGCCCGTCTTACAGATGGCTGAACTTACTTCAAAGCCATTGCTCTCAAAAATTTTTGTGCAAATGCGCGCTTCCTCACGTAATCCCACGCAAAAGGCCAAACCGATTCTCCGGTAGCCAAGTCGCTCCGCAAACTCCATAATTTCGCGAATCCGCGGCCAACCACCATGCCCCTCCATTTCTACAGCTGCCGCCACCCTGGCAATTTCCAAATCTTCTGTATGGTAGCAGTCAAATGCTTTACTTAGCGTAACCGATTCGCAAGTGACGGGACAATTAGACGGAAAGTTTTCGCCTTGGCAGCACCTATAGACTTTACATTCTGCGCATTCACTCATATCTACACCTCTGTATCCTAGAATGAGAAATATATTCTTCGGAAAAAGAGAGAATCCTCCGCCACCATAGGTAAATTTTATGCTTAGCCGGCATAGTAATAGTAATTATATAGTTTAAAATAGCTGTCAATACTCTTGGCGCGCAGAGAGGCGGTCAGACGAAACATTGATTTTAAATAGCGGCGAATTAATGACAAAAATTTTATACGCCTTAGAGCACCACCTTCCCTGCCCAGTCGTGTCGTTAGGAGCAACCGAATCCTTTGTCCTAGCCCAGGAAACAGTTTTAACAACTAGGCAAATTATGACACACGCCGAAGCAGGTGTTGCAAATTTAGGAATTAAAAGAGGTCATAGTCACCGCGGCGTGCGCTTCCCCAATCTTGCAGCCAGAGACGCTTTAGCTGAAGCACTGCGCGATATAGACATTCTCGGTTGCAATTTACTGATCAATACTCCAGATTCTGGGCAAATCACAAAAAGAGTCATGAAATATCACAAGATAGAGCCACAGTATATTTTTGAGGCTTATATCAGGCGAGTAATCATGTTTTCTCAAAAACAAAAATTTGAGCAGATGCTGCAAAGCAGAAAAATTCTCATTATTTGCGGCTATGCAGATGAGGTTGCTGCCGCGATGAACAAGAATCTAAAAAAATCATTTAATTTCGAAATAGTGGGTGCTATAAAAATTCACGAATTTGAAGAGATTCCCCGCGCCAAAAAAGAAATCGATGTACTTGATTTTGACCTTGCGCTACTGGCTGCGGGACTCAACGCGAATATCTTAGCTGCATATATTGCAAAAACCAAGGGCAAAGTAGCCTTCGACCTCGGCCAAGGAATGGAGAGCCTGATTACAGGTCAAATCATTGACGAACACAACTTTCTCAGCCAATCCATCAGTATTATGAATTTATTCGATCTGTGAGGTGAAAAGAGCAAGTTGACTGCAACCATAACTGTCCTTCTTCCCTCTTTTAATGGGGGCAGTTACCTGGCGGAGGCTCTTGCCAGTGTTTTTCAGCAGACATATCCATACTGGCAGATAATCGTGATTGACGATGCTTCTACAGACAATAGTATCAGTGCTGCCAAACGCTTTTTTACTGACTCCCGTGTTGCGCTCATTAGAAATAAACAGAACCTTGGACAATCAAAAAGCCTAAACCAGGGCTTGACCTTAGTCCAGACAGCTTATGCCGTTCAACTTGATAGTGATGACTGGTTCCACCCCAGCACATTGGCAGTGCTGTATGCTACGGCTGAACAATTGCCAGAAAAGGTGGCGTTAATCAGCGGCAATCTTCAATTGGTAATTCAAAATCAGGACGGCAGCATTACTAAAGGCGAAATCTGGCGAAACCGCTCGTTTACCGACCGCTATGATTTTATGTTGGCTGGCTGTTCGCAGTGGCCGCGCTTTTATCGTACTTCCGCCCTGAGAAATGTAGGCGGATGGCCCACTACCGACCCGTATGAAGGCCGCTATATGGAAGACAAGCAAATCCTTTTCCGCTTGATTGAAAACCATGAATTTTACTGGGTTGACCAATTATTATATTATCACAGGCGGCACAGCGGGAACCAGACGAAACTAAAGCAAATCTATAATGAACTGACCGAATGGGTGATCAGAGACACGTTAAAGCGCTGGGGAAATCTTTACGAGCCTGTCTTTAAAGAAGACTTTCTCGGCCGCACGCGCTTGCTTCAACTAAACCTTTCTTCCTCCTGCGATAATTTGAATAACCTGCTAACAACTAAAGTTTTATAATTTTCTCTTGCGGGAATTTTGCCATGCCATTAGTCAGGTCAAAAATTAACGGGCTAAAGTCATACAACCACGCCAGATTATACGTGCTATGCGCCACAGCCAAAACGACACAATCTTGTCGTACGACTGTCTGTTCATCCAAATAAACCCTCTCTAACCGAGCCGAACTTAAACTGATTTCCGACACATAAGGATCGTAAAAACTAACGTTACAGCCCCTCCTGCGAAGCTCTTTAATGAGTTCAATACTGGGAGACTCGCGGAGATCGGCAATGTTTTGTTTATAAGTCACTCCCAAAACCAAAATATTGCTCCCAGCCAGTGATTTTCCCTTGGACTGTAAAATTTCGCTGATTCTGCCTGCCAGATACTTGGGCATGGCGTCATTAACCAGCCGAGCATGTTCCGCAAGTTTTGCGGGTACTCCGTTAGCCCTCGCCCAACAGGAATAGTAGACGCTATCAACGGGAATACAATGCCCGCCCACTCCCGGCCCGGGGTAAAACATCTGAAAACCAAATGGCTTGGTCGCCGCCGCATCAATCACTTCCCAAATATTGATCTCACAGGCATGACAAACCTGAGCCAGCTCATTGATGAAGGCAATATTGATGTCTCGATAAGTATTTTCTAGCAGTTTAGCCATTTCTGCAATAGCTAAGGTGCGAACGGAAATCACCTCAATTCCCAGCGCCTGATACATTTGCTGCGCTAAAAACAGGCACCGGTCAGTCAGGCCAGCCACTAATTTGGCTGTATTTTGCAAACCGCAAGACTTGTTGCCAGGATCAATCCGTTCCGGGGAATAAGCAAGAAAAAAATCCTTTCCGCCTATTTGCCCTCCTGCCTCGAGTAACGGCAAAACTGTGGATTCAGTAACTCCCGGGGCGACTGTGCTTTCCAAGATCACCAACTGACCCTGACGAAGAACGGCGGCAATTCCCTTAACCGCCCCTATCAGGCTAGAATAATCCGGTTTATTCTCTGCTGTCAAAGGCGTAGGAACACAAATCACAATCACATCACAACTTAACAGCTCACTATACTCAGATTGTATCCGGATGTTTCCGGTACAAAGCAGTGCCTGCAAATCCTGATCAGACACATCAGAGACATATGAGCTGCCAGAGAGAAGACTGGCAACCTTCTTCTTATCCAGATCTATTCCCAAGACGTCATAGCCTTTAATCCCCGCTAGAATTGCCAACGGTAGACCCACATAGCCTAACCCCACCACGCCAATTTTTGCAGACTCCTGCCCATGGCTGATCTCATGCAAAGCCATACCACTCCGTTTCTGATGGTCTCTTTACATGATATGAACCAGGCCGTTCCTTTGTCCCCAGCGCAAAGCACCATACTCTCTGCCTAGCAATAAAATATACGAGAAGATTTCTGAAAGGAGCCTCTGGTATGCATTATCTAATAACAGGCGGAGCTGGATTTATCGGTACACACCTCACAAAACGCCTCCTTGAAAAGGGACAGCAAGTAAGCATCCTTGACAACCTGACTACAGGCCGGGCGGAGCGCTTAACAGAATTAAATGCCAACGTCATAGTCGGCTGTGTGACTGACCGAGAATTGGTCTCCCGTTTGGTCGCTGCTTCCGACTATATTATTCATCTCGCGTGTATAGTGGGCGTACGACTAGCGATGCACAAAGGAATTGAAACCCTAAAAATCAGTTACTTGGGAACAGAAAATTTGCTGGAAGCAGCAACCCTCCACCAAAAAGAAATATTTATCGCTTCTTCATCAGCAATTTACGGGAAGATTAGCCAATTATCAGTCACAGAAAAAGACGACTCTCTACTTGGTGCCAGCAGTAAAGCAAGTTGGCTGTATTCTGTAGGCAAACTGGTGGAAGAGCACTTATCTCTGGCGTATTTCCGGGAGCGCGGCACAAAGATTAAAATTGGCCGCTTTTTTAATGTAATCGGCTGCTACCAGACAGATAGCTACGGTATGGTTGTCCCCAACTTTGTCAGGCAAGCGCTAAAGGGGTCGCCGCTCACCGTCTACGAGGACGGCTCTCAAACCAGAACGTTTGGCTATATTGAAGACATCCTAGACGGGGTGGAACTGATAACCGCCAGTGGTGCTCATGGTCAAATTTACAACCTCGGTGGGTTTGAAGAAATCTCAATTTTAGAACTGGCTTTGAAAATTAAAAGCTTGACCTCCTCTGCTTCGCCAATCGAGTTTATCCCTTATGCTGCCGCCTTCGGCTCAAATTTTGAAGAAACAAGGAAAAGAGTTCCTAACATCAGCCGCCTGAGGCAGCTTGGTTATAGCCCGCGTTACTCCCTAGACAATGCGCTGCGTGAAATTATTGCGCACCATACTCTATGCAAAAATTAGACTCTGAGCAAGCCGCGGAAACCCCTTACGGCAAAATATGAGGGAGCACTGTTGTGATAAACGAAGACATTCCCGTAGCGGCGATCAGCAAAGAGCGCGCCGCCGAGCTTTCTAATATCTGAAGGTGTTTCCACCCAACTCGACGTTTTCGTATCGAAATTTCCAAGTTTCTGTAACTCTTGATATTGCTCTTCCGTTAAAATCGAAATGCCCATGGCAGCCGCCATATCAAGAGCGTTATTCTCAGGCTTATGTTCTTTTCTTGACTCCATTCCTTCACGGTCATAGCTTACATTTCTGCGACCTTTAGGACTTTCCGCTGAACAATCGTAAAAAATATATTCGCCTGTCAACTTATCATAACTAACAACATCCGGTTCACCGCCGGTTCTTTCCAATTCATTGAGTGACCAAAGTTTTTCGGTATTAGCCTCCAGCTTTGCTTGTATATCAGCCCACTTAAACTTTCTATGGCGGTTCATATTTTTCTCAAAACGAACTCTTAATGTTCTCAGCAGTTCTTCACGTTGTACTGGTGACAACTCCTTTTTCTCATTTTTCATAATATAGCTTCATCTGCCTTTCTTTAAGAGTGACCCCGGTTCCCCTTGGCGCAGCGTAATAATAGTTACTTCACGCCGAGACAGAAAGCGAAAGGCTAACCCGCCTTGTCCCAGTCCGCGGTTGATGTAAAGCCATCCGTTCCCTTCGCGTGATAACCCCTCTACATGGCTGGGTGGGAAAAGCCGTCCTGAGGCAGTAGTCACCGCTCCTATGAAGGGCAACCTGACTTGGCCGCCATGGGTGTGGCCGGCTAGTGTCAAGGAAACGCGATGAAGCGATGCAGGCGCTTTAGCGGCGTTCCAAGGCTCGAACCAAGTAGGAGCATGGGCTAACAACACGATCACCGTATTATCCTGTGCCGGCAGAGTTTGAGTCAGGCAACCGTGTCCCGTATAAGGGTCGCTTACGCCCGCGAGGATGATTTCCCCGGCTCCACGGTTAAGCCGGATGTGACTGTTTTCGAGAACCATCACACCGGCTTCCCCTAGCCGCCCAGTTATATACGGCCAATCCGTCCAGTGGTCGTGATTACCGCTAACTGCATAGACCGGAGCGATTGCCACCAGCGCCTGCATAAAGGGAAGAACTCGATTTATTCCTTCTACGCTGTTACGGTGCACGTAGTCACCGGTGGCGGCAATCATGTCCACGCCGGCCTTGCGGATTGCCTGCACTTCCGATCCCGCCGGGTCAAAACTCTTCCCGTGCAGGTCGCTCACCTGAGCGATGCGAAAACCGTTGAACTCCGGCGGTAACCCCTCGATCGGAATCTCTACATATTCTACAGAGAGCGTGACGGTTTCCCAAACAATCCAGCCGGCGATGATCGCCATAAAGAAAAATACTGCGCTTAACATAAGTGGCCTTCTTTTTCCTGAATTTTTGCAGATATGTACTCTGATAATTTGTATGATATCATCGGAATGGGTTCTCAACCATTACCCCCCTAATCACCTGGCCATCGTTTAAGCCTTCTGTCCAAACCTTCTCACAGTGAGCGCTTTCAGCCGCTATGATTATTAAGCAGGATGTTAATATCTAAGAAAACCTTAGACATCATAGAGATCCTTCCGTTCCCATTTTAACTCGAAATTCGCATCTACTTGATCCATCAGAGAAAAACATTCTTCAAGCCAGTCACGGGATGAAGGCAATACAGTCTGAGCTTGTAACCGCCGAATTAAGGCGTTTAGAGAGGTGTTGTGTTTTTTAGCATACTGGAGTCCAGCCTCAAGGAGCTTATTGTCAAGCGAAATAGTGATGTTCTTCATAGGATGGTACTCCTTTGTACTCTTTTAATGAAATTATATGTGTGCACATATTATGTGTCAAATAAGCATTTGCATTTCCTAGCTACTGGTGGCGGGCAGCAGCCGGAGGACGCTGAGCCACAAAAAGACCGGATCCTATGCCAGACGGGAAAAGCTTTCACTCTGCCGGTAGCCGATTGCTTCGGCCAAGTGTTTTGCCTGAATTTTTTGCTCTTCATCCAGATCTGCTATGGTTCGAGCGACTTTAAGAATACGGTCATAGGCGCGGGCACTAAGCTGCAGCCGGGAAAACGCATGGCGCAGCAAATCACGTCCGGCAGTATCCAGTTCACAATAAGACTGCAAATGATGCGTGTTCATCTGCGCATTACACGAGATATGCTCTTTAACAAATCGTCGCCGCTGACGTTCTCGGGCAATATCCACTCTTGCAGCCATCTCCTTTGAGGATTTAACCTCCTTTTTCGAAGTCAAATCCTCATAACGGAGACGTGCTACTTCAACGTAAATATCTATCCGGTCTAAAAGCGGCCCGGAGATTTTGTGGCGGTAACGGCGGACTTGCCCTTCACTGCAAACACATTCCACAGTAGGGTCAGAATACATCCCACAAGGGCAAGGATTCATTGAAGCCAGAAATAAAAACCGGGCAGGGTATGTATACGATGCCTGAACCCTTGTTACTGTCACAAAGCCTTCTTCCAACGGCTGACGCAGCACTTCCAAAGTTTCACGGCGAAACTCAGGCAGCTCGTCCAAAAAGAGGACGCCATTGTGTGAAAGACTTACCTCGCCGGGACGAGGCAGGCTGCCTCCTCCGCACAGCGCCGCAGTCGAAATTGTATGATGAGGACTCCGAAAAGGTGGCCTGTTTATCAGAGTAGCCGTTTCTCGCAGGAGGCCGGCTGCACTATAAATTTTTGTCGTCTCCAAGCTCTCCTCATCACTTAGAAATGGCAGGATTGTTGGCAAAGAACGGGCAAGCATTGTTTTTCCGGAACCGGGAGGGCCGGACATCATCACGCTATGATTCCCTGCCGCCGCCACTTCCAGCGCACGCTTAGCCCCTTCTTGTCCTTTAATACGACTAAAATCTGCTCCCGTAAGCGGCAGAGAACGAGGCGGCATCACTACCGCAGGCGCATCAAGCTTGCCACTAAGAATGGCAATTGCTTCAGCTAAAGATGAGCTGCCGAGAATGTCTACACCTCTCACCAATGACCCTTCCGCTGCGCAACTAAGGGGCAAAAGAACTGTGTTAACCCCGGTGTCGCGGGCCGCCATCACCATGGGCAGTACGCCTCGCACAGGACGAAGAGCACCATCAAGCGCAAGTTCCCCCAAAATGGCCAGTGGGAGATTAGTAAGAACTAGCTGTCCGCTGGCAACTAGGATGCCTACAGCCAGCGTCAAATCTAACTGCGGTCCCTCCTTTTTCAAATCTGCCGGCGCCAAATTTACGACAATTCGCTGCTGTGGAAATTTATACCCGCTGTTCTTTATTGCCGCACGCACACGGTCGCGTGCTTCCCGCACTGCCGCGTCCGGCAAGCCGACAATATCAAAGCTGGGCAGTTGAGCAGACAAATATACTTCCACTTCTACCATTCTGCCCTCGATTCCCATCACCGTACAGCCGGTTACACTAGCGAGCATCCCATCCCTCCTTTCCTAATTTTTTCCATTTTATCACAAACATTTGTTCGTGTAAATGCTTAAATTGAAAGGTTCTTGTCGTTCTCCTGCCTGGACGCAAGTCACTGATGGCAAAAGATTTGATTTTCGTGGCTGCCGACACTATAATGGAAACTGAAATAACCTTTACGGGAGGTTCAGCTGATGCTTAAACAAATCCAGGCTGATATGAAACAGGCGTTAAAAGCCGGAGAAAAACAGCACCTAAGCACATTACGCATGCTACTTGCAGCTCTCCAAAATGAGAGTATAGAAAAACGCACTGAACTTACGGATGAAGATATCTTCACCGTTATTCAGCGCGAAATTAAGCAAAGAAAAAACTCTATAATAGAGTTTAGAAAAGGCAGCCGTGAAGATTTAATACAAGAAAGTGAACAGGAAATTGCTATTCTTGCAGCCTATCTTCCCCAGCAATTAAGCGATGAAGAGCTGGAAGCACTTGCTAAGCAAGTCATAAGCGAAGTAAACGCTACATCAGCAAAAGAGCTCGGCCAAGTGATGGGCAAACTAATGCCGCTGATCAAAGGAAAAGCCGCCGGCAACCGTGTTCAAGCTATGGCAAAAAAACTGCTGGAAAAATAACGACTATTCCTCTAATTTTAAGCAAAAAAAGTGGGAGCTAAAACTGCTCCCACTTTTTTACTTAAAGAAGACATGATTGCCAATAGTTACTGTAACTGGACGGCTTCGTACCCACTGATTACTAGTTTTAGCCGGGTTGTAAAACCCTGTGGCTCCGCCTGTGGGGTCAGCGCCGCTTAATGCTTCCGCAATAGCTAGTTTGGCAGTTTCTCCGGCGGGTTTATTAATTCGTCCGTCAAGGACAGGACTATATTGATATTTGCCGCCTACCACCTGATATACTACGCCGCTCAAGCTGTTAGGGAACGATTCACTGCGAATGCGATTCAGAATTGAGGCAGCCACTGCCACCTGCCCTGCAAATCCTTCTCCTGACGCTTCCGCATACACAATTCTAGCGAACAGATCCATCTCAGTTGCAGTAAAATTAAATTCGTCGCTCACGGCGGATGAGACAGCAGTTTCTGCCGCTTTGCTAATCATTTCCTTAATCAGTTCGATAGTTTCTTCATCTGCCAAGCCATCTGCCGGCAAGCCGTTTTCTGCTTGGAAGCGCATTAGGCTAGCGCTGGTTAACGGACCGAAAACACCGTCTAGATGACCTTCCCGATAACCTTTTTCATTGAGGAACATTTGCAATTCCAACACATCTTGACCGCGGCTACCCATCAGGATTGGACGACTTCCGAGAGTTGCGGCCTCTGCCGTCGCACCGACAGTAAATAAGAGAATTAATGTGACAACCAAAAGATTATTCACTTTCATTTTGTTAAACATACGTATTCCTCCTTTTTGCCTCCGGGGTTAGCTGACGGGTTTGGGCAGGAGCGCCCCACCTCTCTAAAAGGTTTCACCCCACTATGGTGGGCCCCCCGTACCCCCTCATATGAGAGGGATTCGGCTTGCTACGCATGTGCTAATAATAACATGTTATGTTAACTAAGGCAAAGAGGGAGAGCTTGCCCTGCCAGTGCCTAAGTCATTATGCTTTACTGCTGCGGCAGTTAACTGACCGAGAGCTAGAAATTCACTCAAACTCTCTTCAATACCAAAACGTGCCAAGTAAAACAGGAATAAAAAAAAGCGCCAAGCGCTTTGCAAAAATAATCCGATAAGTTAGCCTTGCTGCTAGAATGCGTTTTTGATAATAGAAATAGTTTTATCAGTAGCATTGACCGCCACCACGTCAAAGCGATACTTTGCGGCGCCGGTTTTATTTTCATATAGATAATGTCGTGCAACAAGGCGTACTTTTTCCTGTTTTTTCGCGTCCACCGCCTCTGCCGGAGAACCGCAGAAAGTGGAACTCCTAGTCTTTACTTCGATAAATACGAGCGTATCGCCATCTTTCGCTACTATGTCAAGTTCACCACTCTGGCAGCACCAGTTGCGCGCCAAAATAACATAGCCCTGCCCTGCAAGGTAAGTGGCAGCCAGTTCTTCGCCTTTTTTTCCTAGCGACTTCATTTTTTCTCCTCCGGCAGAAGCAGAAATGACCTGCGGTGCATCGTACATGGACCAAGTTTAGCTATTGCCAGGCGGTGCAGTGTTGTGGGATATCCTTTATGCACAGCAAATCCATAGCCAGGGAATAGCTTGTCTATTTCACACATCCAGCGATCCCGCGTAACTTTGGCAATAATTGAAGCGGCCGCGATGGAAAGGGAGAGGCTGTCGCCACCGATGATGCCGAGCTGTGGAACAGGCAAACCCTCCAGTTCCAAGGCATCTAACAAAACAAAGTCTGGGGCAACTGCTAAAGAGACTAACGCCCTAGCCATAGCCAATTTACTTGCTACCAGAATATTATAATTGTCAATTTCAGCCACCTCACCGACTGCAACAGACCAAGCTCTGGCAGTTTCAGTAATGGCTAGGTAAAGTTCTTCCCTTTTTGCAGGACTTACTTTTTTTGAATCATTCAAGCCGGGCAAATAATAATTTTCAGGGAGAACGACGGCTGCGGCCACGACAGGACCAGCCAGCGGCCCCCGGCCTGCCTCGTCAACTCCAGCAATAGTGGTAAATCCGTTCTCCCGGGCCGCACGCTCATAGCTAAGCATGGCACTGAGGCGCTCCCTCTCACGCCGTTCACGATCGCACCTAGCCTGACAACGTTCAGCTAGGCGTCGCACACCGGTACGCCTGTCTGCAGAGAGGTGCACAAGCTCTTCTCCGCAGGGAACCGCTTCACTCAGTGAGCAACAAATCTCCTCGACCGTCATCTGGGCAAAGTTCCTTAGCTTCATCTTTCAGTTCTCCCGGTTTCTCGAATGTTATCCGCCCAAGCCGCCCCTCGCGCAAGTCTTTGACAAGGAGCCGTGACGCCGCTTCTAGGTCTACATTGCCGCCTTTCAGCAGACAGCCGCGGCGTTTGGCAATCTCAGCTAGGATCTCCTGCGCATCGGCAGTAGCATTTTCTAAATCATAGCGTTGCCGCAGTTGTTCCCCAAAATGCTGCCGCATGAAGGAGATTAGTTCAATTCCCAGCTCCAACGGATCGAAAATTTCATCTTTAACCGCGCCGGCGGCAGCAAGTCTGAAAGCCTGACTCTTGCAGTTAATTTTCGGCCAAAGCATACCCGGTGTATCCAGAAGCTCCAAACCTGCCTGCAGGCGTACCCATTGCGGTTGCTTAGTAATGCCTGGCTTATCGCCGGTCTGGGTAACGCTGCGACCGATCAACCTGTTGATTAGCGATGATTTGCCTACATTAGGGATACCGACAATAATCAAGCGCAAAGGACGTTGCCCGTGCTTTCGTCGGCGTGGCAAAGTCCTCAACTGCTGCAGTAATTTTTTTATTCCTTCCCCGGTACTGCCATTTACCGCAGCTACGGCAAAATATTCTTCGCGCAAGCTGTGTAGCCAAGCAGCCGTCTGAACCGGGTCTGCCAGATCCGGGCGAGTCAGTACGGCGACTACCGGGCGTCTTGCTAATAATTCCCTGATATCCGGATTACGGCTGGAAACGGGCAGACGGGCATCCAATACCTCAATCACAGCGTCCACCAGTTTTAGGTTTTCACGTAATACTCTTTTGGCTTTGGCCATCTGGCCAGGATACCATTGCACATCCATGACATAACCTGCCTTTTAACGGTGTTCGACAATACGAACACTCTCCAGAGGCCAGAACACCACCATGGCTTTTCCTTTGATCTGATCCAACGAAACAAGGCCTACGCTGGGATGGCGGCTGTCCATGCTGTTATTGCGGTTGTCGCCCATGACAAAAACTGAGCCATCAGGAACTACCACCGGACCGAATGGTTCCCTGGCTCTTTCCAGAACGTATGGCTCCTCGACTAGCTCACCGTTAACATAGACGCCCTCAGGCTCAATGCGAACTTCATCGCCGGCGGTAGCAATAACGCGCTTGATAAAATCTCTATCATCGGTGGCCTTAAACACAACTATTTCGCCAGATAAAGGCTGGCGGAAATAGTACTGAACTTTGCTGACAACTAGCCGCTCCCTATCGTGGAGTGTAGGCAACATCGACTGACCCTGCACCAGAAATACTTCGATTAGGAATGCCCGGATAACAAGTGCCAAAATGACGGCCACAAGAATGGATTTTATCCATTCCCACACTTCCCTCTTCTCAGAATCACCCATTTTGTCCTTCCTCTCCCGTTGTAAGGCTACCTACACTCCAAAAAAAGGGACTGTAACACAGTCCACTCTTTTTTAGTAGCGTTTTTCCTTAATGCGTGCTGCCTTCCCTGTCAGTTTCCGTAAGTAGTACAGTTTTGCACGGCGCACAACACCGTGGCGCATGACTTCCAGCCTTTCGATTTTGGGAGAATGAAGCGGGAAGGTTCTTTCCACACCAATACCGTAGCTAATCCGGCGTACAGTAAATGTCTCACGCAGTCCTCCGCCTTGGCGTTTAATAATCACGCCTTCGAACACCTGAGTACGCTCACGAGTACCTTCCACAACCTTAACGTGTACACGCACTGTGTCCCCGGGAGCGATCTGCGGCAAATCTTTTTTCATTTGTTCTGCTTCTATCTGACTGATGATATCCATTTTTGTCCTCCTTTCGTCCTAAAACATTTAATTTCACACGCATTACGAGCATTAAACCATAGCGCCGGCCCTTTACAACAAGAGTTCAATGCCAAGACGGATGGCCTCATCAAGAAGTATTCGCTTTTCTTCCGCAGAGAGCTTGGCCGCCGGCAAGAGTTCCGGACGGCTGCGTAATGTCTTTAGCAGGGACTGTTCCCGGCGCCAGCGGCGAATTCTTTCATGATTCCCGGATAATAGCACCTCAGGCACAGACATGCCGCGATACTCGGCCGGCCGAGTATACTGCGGATACTCCAGCAGCCCTTCGCTAAAAGATTCTTGCAATGTTGACTCTGCAGACAGCACTCCGGGGAGAAGCCGAACCACCGCATCGGCGACAGCCATGGCGGGAATTTCCCCACCGGTGAGCACAAAATCTCCCAGAGAAATTTCTTCATCCACCAACACATCTTGCACTCGCTGGTCTACGCCTTCATAATGTCCACAAAGCAGAAACAAACGCTCATTTTTTGCCAATTCGTAAGCTTTCGCCTGGGAGAACCGTCTGCCCCTGGGTGAGAGCAGGACCACAGGACCCCGCCGCGCATCACTGGCTTGCAAATGTTCCAGTGTCAAAAAAAACGGTTCGGGCTGCATCACCATTCCCGGGCCTCCGCCGTACGGATAATCGTCTACATGCCGATGTTTATTATTGGCAAAGCTGCGTAAATCCGCAATCTCGATTTCTACCTGTCCCGCTTCTACCGCCCGGCCGACTATACTGGATTTTAGAGCTGTAAACATTTCCGGAAAGATTGTAATAATGTCAATGCGCAACCGATTCACCTCACAGGAGCCCTTCAGGCGGGTCCACCACCATGCGGCCTAGACGAAGGTCAATTTGTACCACCGTTTTAAGCGCGGGGATCAACGTTTCACGCCTTCCCTCTTTCTCATCTTTGACCACGTACACATCGTTACTGCCGGTCTGCAGCACTTCCTGTACACGGCCAAGGTAAACGCTATTTACAGTGTAGACCTCCAAGCCAATTATCTGGTCTAGGTAATAGACGTCAATCGGCAGTGGCATTCTCTCAGAGAGGGGGATGGAAATCAACGAGCCAATCAAACGTTCCGCGCTGTCGCAAGCATCAATCCCACGCAAGAACACTACCCAGAAACGTCCGTGCACAAAAGCGTCAATCACTTCATGCTCTGTCACGTTAGTCCCTTGTTCTAAAAACACACGACTAAGTGCTTTCAGCCGCTCCGGGAAATCAGAGAGGGGCAGGACTTTTAAACCACCTTTAACCCCATGGGTGTTAATTACCTTGCCGACAGCCGCCAATTCTGCCAACCAGCTTCACCTGCCTACTGGACGATTTCCACCATGACCCGCTTTTTATCGTTGGTCGCCGCCGCGCTGACCACAGTCCGGATGGCTTTGGCAATCCGGCCTTGTTTACCAATTACTTTACCCATATCTGCCGGAGCTACATGCAACTCCAGTGTGATGGTGCGACTGTCTTCCAACTGTTCCACACGGACCTGTTCCGGATGGTCCACCAGGGCCTTGGCGATGAATTCAACCAAATCCTTCATCGTTCATCACCATCCATACTTTACTATTTACCGATACCCGCTTTTACTAAAAGGGCTCTGACCGTATCGGAGGGCTGTGCGCCCTTTAGCAACCATTCCTGCGCTTTATCACCGTTGATTTTTAATGTGGTCGGCTCCGTCGTTGGGTTATAGTAACCAATTTCTTCAATAAATGCACCGTCCCGCGGAGAGCGTGAATCTGTTACAATAATACGGTAAAACGGTCGCTTCTTAGCGCCGACCCTCTTCAGACGAATCTTAACTGCCATCTTTCTTCACCTCCTTGTTTAGGGTATGCCTTTTCCCTTAATTAAAAGGAAACCGGCCTTTCCCCTTCCCTTTCGCCTTGCCTTTTTCCGCCTTGCCAAACTGCTTCATCATTTTTTGCATCATCTCAAATTGTTTAAGCAGATTATTAACATCCTGAACCTTAGTGCCGCTGCCGAGGGCAATTCTTCGCCGCCGGCTACTGTTTAGGATGGACGGAAGCTGACGCTCTTTTTTTGTCATAGAGTTGATGATGGCCTCGACTTTGACAAATTCTTTTTCGTCGACCGACATGCCTTTTAGCTTTTTCCCCATTCCGCCCATGCCGGGCATCATCTCCAGCAACTGGTTGATTGGACCCATCTTTTTTAGTTGCTGCAACTGATCTAAAAAATCATCCAAAGAAAACTGCTGGGAGCGTAACTTCTTTTCCATCTCCCGCGCTTTATTTTCATCAAAAGTTGATTGCGCTTTCTCGATTAGTGTGAGTACGTCTCCCATACCCAGAATTCGCGAAGCCATCCGCTCCGGGTAAAACGGTTCAAAAGCATCAGTCTTTTCACCCAAACCGGCGAATTTTACCGGACTACCAGTTACAGCACGGACAGAAAGAGCTGCCCCGCCGCGTGTGTCCCCATCCAGCTTAGTTAACACCACGCCGGTCAGTCCCAGTTTGTCCCGGAAAGACTGAGCCACATTAACAGCGTCCTGCCCGGTCATGGCATCAACGACTAAAAGTATCTCCTGAGGATTCAAGGCTTTTTCAATGCGAGCCAACTCATCCATTAATGCTTGGTCTATGTGCAGGCGTCCCGCAGTATCAATAATCAGATAATCATGACGGTACTTCTTGGCATGTTCGAGTGCGGCTTTCGCCGTCTGCACCGGGTCCTGCTGCCCCAGCTGAAAGACCGGAATACCCAGCTGCTCTCCCAATATTTGTAGTTGCTTAATGGCTGCCGGTCTATAAATATCGGCCGCCACTAAGAGCGGTGTATTTTGTTTCTTCTTCAATAAATTTGCCAACTTAGCCGCAGACGTTGTTTTCCCCGAACCTTGCAGACCAACCAGCATAATTATTGTTGGCGGGTTTGGCGCATGGTTCAATTTGGACACAGTGCCGCCCATCAAACTAGTCAGTTCATTGTTCACAATTTTTATAACTTGCTGGCCCGGTGTCAAACTCTCTAACACAGCGCCCCCGAGGCAGAGCTCCTTCACGCTGGCCACAAAGTCCTTGACAACTTTATAATTCACATCCGCTTCCAACAGGGCAAGCCTGACTTCCCGCAGTGCGGCATCAATATCTTTTTCAGTCAATTTCCCTTTCCCCTGCAGACGTCTAAGCGTGTTCTGCAGCTTGGTTGAAAGGTTCTCAAAAAGCATTCTTTACTCCTCCAGCCTGCTCAGTCCAGCAGTCTTTCCACTATCGCCAGCGCTTCTGTACGAAGTCCATGGGGAATCTCCTCTGCACTCAGAAGCTCCCGTAGTTTCCGCAAGTCTCTCTCCTGAATAGAAAAACGAGCAACCAGCCCAAGACGATTTTCTGTTTTTTCCAGCGTCCTGACGGCTCTTTTGATTAAATCGTGCACACCTTGGCGTGAAATCCCGTTACTATCAGCAATCTCTGCCAAGCTCAAATCGTGCTGGTAGTATAACTCCAGACACTCCCGCTGTCTTCCGGTGAGAAAGTTACCGTAGAAATCGTAGAGCAGATTGACTCGCGTAGTCTCCTCCAGCATTTTACCACATCCCAAACAGGCTGTAAAGGCTTTTTGCTTTACAGCCCTTATTTATTTCTGAAAATAGCCCCCTAATTCCCCTCCTGGGTGGTGCGCAGCGCCGGGGTGGTCCAATACGGAACAGCTTCGCCCCCTGAAGGGGCATGAACCACCCCGCCCTGACGGGCACCCCTCGAAGAATGCGACCACCCCGCCCTGACGGGCACCCCTCCAATGGAGGGGAATTATTTAGGCTTTTCTGCTCTGCAAATAGCTGCCGCAGTACCCTCTCGCATTTTTGGAGGTCGGTGGTCAGATGTTGGACTCATTAGAATCGGCAAAATAGCCGACTCCCTCACCCTGCCCTCATTCTAGGCTAAAAAGGCTGTTGACATACTCTGCCGGGTCAAAAGGCTGAAGATCTTCGACTCCTTCGCCAACGCCCACAAATTTAACAGGCACTTTTAGCTCTTTAGCAATGGCGATAACAATCCCGCCTTTTGCTGTACCGTCCAACTTGGTAAGGATTACGCCGGTAAGAGTGGCTGCTTCGTTGAAAACTTTAGCTTGAGCCAAAGCGTTTTGTCCGGTAGTGGCATCGAGCACCAACAAAACTTCATGCGGTGCGCCTGGCATGGCTTTTTCAACTACACGGCGTATTTTTTTCAATTCTTCCATTAAGTTGGCTTTATTATGTAAGCGTCCGGCAGTATCACACAGCACCACATCCCGCCCTCGTCCCAAAGCAGCCGTGATGCTGTCGAAAATCACTGCTGAAGGGTCGGCTCCGTGTTGGTGCTTGATAATTTCACTGCCGGCACGGTCAGCCCAGATTTCCAGCTGTTCGATAGCAGCTGCGCGGAACGTGTCGCCTGCCGCCAACAACACTTGTTTACCCTCTTTTTTAAAACGGCTAGCCAACTTGCCGATACTAGTAGTTTTACCGACACCGTTAACACCCAGAACGAGAATCACCGCCGGTTTCTCTGCGATGTTAAGGGCAACCCGTTCCCGGCCCAAAATGTCAAGCAGCAGCCCTTTGAGAATTTCCATCACCCGTACCGCTTCCTTGACTTTTTCTTCTCTTACTTTTTGGCGCAGGGCTGCCACCAAATCAAGCGTAGTAGCTACTCCCACATCGGCGGCCACCAGGATTTCTTCTAATTCTTCATAAAATTCATCGTCAAAAGCATTGCGGGCAAATAAACCTTCCATCCGCCCCATAATGCCGCTGCGCGTCTTTTTTAAGCCCTCTTTAATTTTGCTAAAAAAGCCCACTCTTTCACATCCCTTTCTGCTGCTTACCCAAGAATCAGGCAAAAAGAAACACTGCGCGCCTTGCCAAAACTTCTCACTCAGGCCGTAGATGCCTGCATTTGCGCCTCCTTCAGTCGGACAGAAATAAGCTTGGAAACACCCGCTTCTTCCATAGTAACACCATAAAGAAAATCAGCCTGCTCCATCGTTTTTTTGCGGTGGGAAATCAAAATAAATTGCGTTTCCCCGCTCAGTTTGCAGAGATATTCTGTAAAACGTGTAAGATTTGCCTCGTCCAAAGCCGCTTCAATTTCGTCAAGCATACAAAACGGCGTTGGTTTCACTTTCAAAAATGCAAAAAGTAAGGCAATGGCAGTAAGCGCTTTTTCACCACCGGAGAGTAAAGACAAGTGCTGCAGCTTTTTCCCGGGCGGCTGCGCCATAATTTCAATGCCGGCTTCCAAGAGATTGTCTTGGTCGGTAAGGCGTAACTGCGCGCGGCCGCCGCCAAACAATTCCTTGAAAACAACCCCGAAATTTTCACTGATTATTGCAAATGCGGCAGCAAACTTTTCCCCCATACGGCTGTCCATTTCCCGAATTACTCGCAACAGGTCCTTTTCTCCCTCCAGCAGATCATGTCGCTGCCTAGTAAGAAAATCTACCCGTTCCTGCACACGCTCGTATTCGTCAATCGCACCTAAGTTTACCATCCCCAAAGCGCTAATGTTTTCTTTCAAATTCTGAACTTCTGTCTGAGCCTGGACACTGTCCACCAGTGGTTGTGCCAGTTTTTCTGCTGCCGCAAAGTCAAGCTCCCAGCTCTCCAGCAAGCGGTCAAGCACAGCTTGCAGCTCTACTTCTACACGTCCCTGCTCGACGTCAAGACGGGCTTGCTTTCGCTCCAGTCCCGTAAGAGACTTTTCAAGCTGCCTGATTTGTTCCGCCTCTTCCCGACAGAGCGTGTTCTTTTCCTTAAGTTTTGCTTCGCGCTTCAACACAGCAGATAAGAGCTTCATCCGTTCCTGGTCCAGCACTGTGGCCTCTTCTCTGCCTTTTTCCACCAGCTCGTCAAGTACCAAGCGTTGACTTTTAATTGCTTTTATTTCTGTTTCTTTCCCCTTTTTTCTTTCTGCCAGCCGGATACGTTCCTGCCGCAAACGCTCCAGTTCTTCTTGATCATACTCCAACTGTTTTTGAATAGATGCCAAGTGCACACGACATTCTGTATACTCATCCTGCAAGCTACGCTTTTCGTGCTCCCTAGCTGATAAGATACCAGCTAAACCGGCAAGCTCTACCAGTAAACAGTTTTCCTGTTCCTGACAGCTCTCAAGAGTGCCTCTAGCTTTTGTCAGCTCTATTTCCTTTGCCTCACGCCGGGAAATTATTACCTCCGCTTCCCGCTCATACCCCTCCAGCGCTCTGGTCGCCGTCTCCTTCTGCCGAGTCAGATAGACTATTTCATTTTCCTTAACGCCTAATGACAAGTCACCGGCGCGCATTTTTTCTGCCAGTTTCGCCTCTTCAGCAGCCAGGTCATCCCTTTGCATAGTCAGAGCCTTAATACATTGCTGTTCTGCATCAATTTGGACTAACATTTTATTCACTATTACTTGCAGCGCTTCCGCTTCCCTTCGCCGGGACAGCACTCCTGCCTGTTTCTTTTCCCGGCCGCCCGTCATGGCACCACCGGGGAGAATTACATCACCTTCTAGAGTGACTACACGTTCGCGAAATCGAAATAAGCGGGCGACAGATAAGGCCGCGTTCAGATTGCTTGCCAAATGAACCCGACCAAGGAGCGACTCAGCCACCGAAGCAAAACGTTCTTCCCGCCCAATCAGGTCTGCCGCCACACCAATATAACCCTGTTGTTCCTTTAAGGCAACAGGAATAGAGCCCCGCGGCGGAGCCTCAAGAATATTTAACGGTAAAAATGTGGCTCTGCCCTCTCTCGTCTCTTTTAACCAAGCTATGGCCTCTTTGGCCACAACGTCGTTATCTGCCACTAAATTTTGCAGGGCAGCCCCCAAAGCTGCTTCCACCGCCGTCACATATTCCGGCGGCACATCAAGCACATCTGCCACTGTCCCAAAAATACCGGCAAACTGTGCACTCTTTCTTTTGGCTGCCAGCACGGATTTGACTCCCTGGTAATACCCCGCCATGGCATTTTCCAATTCCGCAAATAATTGCAGCTTATTTTGCACTACCGCAAGTTCTTTAACCTGGCGCTCTTTTAAAACGTTTGCTTCAAGCAGCTGGGCAGCATTCTGCTCGCGCTTGGTTCTATTGGCAAGTGCCAAACTGTGCAGCCGCTTTTGTTCGTCCGCCAGTTTTTCTTTTTCCGTTAATAACTCCTGCCCTGTTAACGAGAGAACGGCCAGCTCCGCCTCTCTCTCTGCATAACCGGCAGAGAGAGAGGCGGCTCTTTCAGTTAATTGTTCAAGCTCCACTTCCAGCCGGCTGTAGTCGGACTGCAGCCGACGAATTTCCGGCGAGAGCCTGTCCAGTTCCTTGCGGCAGATTACGGAACGCAAAACTTCGGGAGATGATTCCATATTCTCAATTGCCTGCCTGGCTGCCTGCAGCTCGTTTTCAGCATTGGCCAGCATTTTATTGGCAGCAGTCACCTCTTCGGAGATACGGATTCCCTCCGTCACAAAAATTTGCTCCTGCCTCTCCAGTTCAGCTAAGTATGTTACCCCTTCCGCAAGTTGCCGCTCCAGACTGTGAATCCTTTCCTGGTTCACGGCGCCTCCACCCTGAACTTTTTCAAGTTGCGAAGAAAAGCGCTGAACTTCTCGCTGCATGGCGAGCAAAGCGCTCTGTTCTTCGTCTAAGCTTAGCTGGAGTTCAGTCAGTTCGGTTTCTCGGCGAACCACGCCCGCCTGAAGCTCTAACAGTTCATCGGCGGCAGCAGTAGCCCTCTGGCTCACATCGTACCATTGTTGCCGCAGCTGCCGTCCCTGGTGAACAAGCAGAGTCACATCTCGCTCCCTCAACATCGTTCGCAGTTCAAGATAATGCCTAGCAGCAGCAGCCTGTTCACCCAAAGGCGCTAACTGGCCGGCCAGTTCGTGGATAATATCGCCAACACGCAACAGATTTTCAGCAGTCTCCGCGAGACGACGCTCCGCTTCACGCTTGCGTGTTTTATACCTAAGAATTCCTGCCGCTTCTTCAAATATTAGACGTCTCTCTTCCGGCCGTGCATGTAATATTTCATCAACACGCCCTTGCCCAATAAAAGAATAAGCTTCCCTGCCAATGCCTGTATCCATAAATAATTCCTGAATATCTTTTAAGCGGCACTGCCGTTTATTTAACAAATATTCGCTTTCTCCGCTGCGATAGAGTCTGCGAGTCACTGTTATCTCCTGAAAGTCAAGCCCGAGCACTCCGTCGGAATGATCCAGCGTCAAAGATACTTCGGCAAAACTGACCGGTTTACGGCCGTTGGCGCCACTAAAAATAATATCCTCCATACGCAGGCCCCGCAAATGCTTGGCGCTTTGTTCACCAAGAACCCAACGTACCGCATCGGTAAGATTACTTTTACCGCAGCCGTTGGGGCCGACCACCACAGTTATGCCGTGAGTAAGTTCGATTATCGCCTTATCAGCAAAAGATTTGAAGCCATGCATTTCCAACCGCTTGACAAACAAGGGCATCTCCCCCTATAACTCGACAATTACCGAAATAGCAGATAAAAATACCTGCTTGCGTGCAAGCAGGTTAACAGATAACCACTTTACCGTGGTTCGACAATAAACTTAATCGCCGTCCGCTCTTCAGAATCGATGAGAATTTCGGCAAAGGCTGGGATGGCAATAAGGTCAATACCGTTTGGAGCTACAAAGCCACGACAAATAGCAATCGCTTTCACCGCCTGGTTTACCGCACCGGCACCAACAGCCTGAATCTCGGCTGAACCCTTCTCCCGGACAACGGCTGCCAAAGCGCCCGCCACCGATTTTGGGTTGGAGTGCGCAGAAACTTTTAACACATCCATGATGCCATAGTTCCCCCTTCATTAGTTCGTCTGACGCTACTGTCATATGCGTCCGGCAGAAGATGGACTTTCTGTAGTATTGTTACTTATTCGTTACTATGCAAATAAATTCCTGCAATTAAAGGAGGAATTTATTCTTTTCTCATCAGAGCTAGATAAGCCTCGCGGGCCGCCTCCTGTTCTGCTTCTTTCTTAGAGCGGCCACTCCCTTCACCCAGAGCTTTTCCGTGCAAAACCAGTTGTGCCACAAAAATTTTAGAATGATCCGGCCCCTGTTCGGCCACAATCTGATAATCTGGCGTAATGCCAAAGGCGGCTTGGCAATATTCTTGCATCAATGTTTTGTAATCGTGGCGCAAGCAACCGTTGGCCAAGCCTTCGAGCAGAGGAGCAAACTGCTTCTCCACCACTTTCCGCACTTCATCAAGACCCAAGTCAAGATAGATTGCACCCAACAGCGCTTCGAAAGCATCAGCCAACAATGAGGGGCGCTGACGTCCGCCGCTGGCCGCTTCCCCTTTGCCAAGCCTTAAGCAAGCGCCCAGGTGCAGCTGGTTAGCCAACAAGGTCAATGACTCCTCACAAACTAAACCGGCACGAAAGCGAGTCAGTTTCCCTTCGGGGAAATCGGGGAAACGGAGATAAAGCGCCTCAGAAACTGCCAGTTCCAATACCGCATCGCCCAAAAACTCGAGCCGTTCATTGTGAGCATTGCTGCCAAGGCCATGCTCATGAGCATAGGAAGAATGGGTCATTGCCTGCTGGTAATAGCACAGCGCAGCCGGAGTGATCTCTAATTGATCGACTAGAGCTTGGAGAACTTTTCTGTCCATTTTTTCTCACCAGATATTAAATAATTTTTTTAAAGATTAAACAGGCGTTTGTCCCACCAAACCCGAAGGAATTGGACATTGCCACAGATACTTCCCTTTTCACCGCAACATTTGGGGTATAATCCAAATCACATTCGGGGTCAGGATTATCGTAATTGACTGTGGGCGGGATAATTCCTTCCTGAATAGCCATGGCACAGGCAACGGCCTCAATGCCTCCCGCGGCACCAAGCAAATGGCCAGTCATCGATTTGGTGGAACTGACGGCCAATTTATACGCATGGTCGGCAAACACTCTTTTAATGGCTGCTGTTTCCGTCTTGTCATTCAAATCGGTCGATGTGCCATGGGCATTGATATAGTCTACTTCCTCCAAAGCTATGCCGGCATCCGCTACAGCCATCTCCATGCAGCGTATGGCACCAGACCCGTCTGGATCGGGAGCAGTAACATGATAAGCATCACCGGAAAGTCCATAGCCAGCCACCTCGGCGTATATTTTTGCACCGCGGGCTAAGGCATGCTCCAATTCTTCCAAGACTACTACCCCTGCACCTTCTCCCATCACAAAACCGTCACGATCAGCGTCAAATGGCCTTGAAGCCTTAAGCGGTTCGTCGTTGCGGGCAGACATGGCACGCATGGCACAAAAACCGGCAAAAGAGATGGGTGAAAAAGCGGCTTCTGAGCCGCCTGCCAACATCACATCTGCTACTCCAAGTTGAATAGTCTTAAATGCCTCACCGATGGAATGAGTTCCTGTGGCACAAGCTGTGACGATGGTTGTATTGGGCCCTTTAAAGCCAAATTCGATGGAAATATATCCCGATGCCATGTTGGCTATCAGCATCGGCACAAAAAACGGGCTAATCCGGCGCGGACCTTTTTCTTTTAGCACGGCAATCTGTTCTTCAATGGTTATGATGCCGCCGATGCCGGAACCGACTGAAACACCTGCCCGGTTGCTATCAATGACGCTTAAATCAATTGCGGAATCCTCCATTGCCAGTTTTGAGGCCGCCAGTGCAAACTGACCAAAGCGGTCCATGCGGCGCACCTCTTTTTTATCTAAGAATTCATGGGGATCAAAATCCCGGATTTCGGCACCAATTTGAGTTGGGTAATCATCCACATTAAAACTGGTAACGCGGGAAATCCCAGATTTACCGGCGCAAAGGCTGGTCCAGAAAGAATCTTTGCCGATTCCCACCGGGGTGACCACACCTAGCCCGGTTATCACCACACGTCGTTTCATATTTTCACCTCATAACATAGCAGTGTCCCTAAAGGAAGCCCTGCAGAGCGCAGGGCTTCCTTAAACTATTTAGACATGGGTTTCTATGTATCTTACCACATCTCCCACCGTCTTAATCTTTTCAACTTCCTCATCGGAGATTTCCAGTTTAAATTCTTCCTCAATGGCCATGACCAGTTCGACTATGTCCAAAGAATCGGCGTTAAGCTCCTCAAAAGAAGTGTCTTTGGTCATCTCGCCTTCTTCCGCGCCCAATTGTTCGCTTATAAGCACCTTAACTCTTGCAAAAAAATCCATTTCCTCACCTCCTCTTCCTAGATAGTAAAAAAAACGTTCGCAAAAGTCAAATCTTTTCCTATTGCATAACCAAGCCGCCGTCTATGGCGATTACTTGGCCTGTGATATAAGCTGCACGCTCTGATGCCAGAAAAACTACTGCTTCCGCGACGTCTTCCGGCAAGCCGAAACGACCTAGAGGAATTTGTTTTAATATGTCCGACTTTATATCTTCTAGGAGCACCGACGTCATTTCTGTCTCAATATAGCCGGGAGCTACAGCATTAACGGTAATTTGCCGGCTGGCTAACTCCTTGGCCAGAGATTTTGTCAAGCCAATCAGCCCAGCTTTAGCGGCTGCGTAGTTAGCCTGCCCTGCCCCACCCGCCTGACCGATGACAGACGAAAGGTTGATTATCCGCCCGCCCGACTTTTGTTTTAAAAGCGGACGCATTACCGCTTTTGCGCAGTTAAAAGCACCGCTCAAGTTGGTATCAATCACCGACTGCCATTCCTCAAGCTTCATCCTAGCGACAATATTATCGCGGGTAATGCCCGCATTATTAACTAGTATATCAATTTTGCCGAATATATCAAGGGCAGTCCTAACCAGTTTTTCACAATCTGACGCGTCCGCCACATCTGCTCGCACGACCACACCTTGACCACTGGCAGCTTCAACTGCAACCAGCGTTTCATGTGCCGCACTTTCATTTGCAGTAAAATTAATGACTACTGAAGCCCCTTCTCTGGCCATGGCCACGGCAATAGCCCGTCCGATACCGCGAGACGCGCCTGTGACAATCGCTACTTTACCATGCAACAACAGATTAGCCACCTTCTTCCTCAGTAAAAGCTTTCAAAAGTTTTTCCAGTGTTTTGGCATCCTCCACCTGATGAACCAAGGCGTTCGGGTTGATTTTCCTCATCAATCCGCTTAAAGACTTACCGGGTCCCACTTCCACAAACAGCCGGTAACCGTCCGAGATCATTTTTTCCATTGAATCCTGCCACATAACTGCGTTACTCACCTGACGAACGAGTGCGTCACAAATCTCGGCGGGTTGGCAGACATAGTCTGCGGAAATATTCGCCACCACCGGCAGGGCGACTGATGCAACTTTAACGCTTTCCAGTTCCCTGGCTAGGAGCGGTTCGACTCCTTTTAACAGACTACAATGGAAAGAAACGCTGACCGGCAGTTCCATCGTCCGTTTTGCCCCTAGTTCTTTAGCAATCTCACACGCCCTGCGCATGGCGGCAACTTCACCGGCCACGACAATTTGCTCGGGTGAGTTGTAGTTGGCCGGCTCCACTACGCCCACTGCCGAAGCCTCTAGGCAAGCCTGCACCACTTTTCCCCGTTCTAAACCGAAAATAGCTGCCATTCCGCCGACACCTGGCGGCACGGCTTCCTGCATAAACCGGCCGCGCTTCTGCACCACCGAAAGCGCATCGGCAAAAGGCAACGAACCTGCCGCAACCAGCGCAGCGTATTCACCAAGACTCAGTCCAGCCACGCCTTGCGGCTCTAGACCGTGTTGCTTTAATACTTCTAAGCAGGCTATACTTGTCGCCAAAATAGCAGGCTGGGTGACTTCTGTCAGCTTCAACTCTTCCTCACTGCCGGAAAACATTTTCGCTGATAATTTCATCCCAAGCGCTTCATCAGCTTCCGCAAAAACACGGCGCGCCACATGGAAATTCTCGGCCATGTCCCTGCCCATACCCACATACTGAGACCCTTGACCAGGGAAAATAAAGGCGATTTTACCCATGCTTTACCTCCTGCTTAATCTTGACAGAACATTTTCTCCAAATCCCTAATCACCCGCAGAGTACTGGCAAGCAAATCATCAATAATTTCTCGGCTAGACTCCGTCTTTACAACCATTGCGGCGATTTGACCCGCCATAACGGAACCGTTTAGCACATCTCCATCGCGCACCGCAGCCGCCAGTTTGCCCGCACCAAAACGTTCCAGTTCTGCCGGGCTGGCTCCCTCTTTCTCCAAACGGGCAAATTCACGAGCCAGTTTGTTGTAGAGAACACGCACAGGATGACCTGTAGTTTGGCCTGTCACAAACGTGTCACGATCTTTGGCTTTTAAAACGGCTTCCTTGTATTTGGGATGAGCGGTACATTCCTCTGCCACAATAAACCTGGTGCCCAGTTGAACGCCTTCCGCACCCAGCGCCAAGGCAGCCGCCACACCGCGGCCATCGGCAATCCCTCCGGCAGCAATCACCGGTACCTTTACCGCGTCCACAATCTGAGGGACTAATACCATGGTAGTCAGTTCGCCAATATGACCGCCAGCTTCCAATCCCTCGGCAATCATCGCATCGACACCCAAACGCTCTAAACGTTTAGCCAGCGCCACCGACGAAACAACAGGAATAACTTTTATCCCTTTTTCCCTAAATTGTTCAACATACTTCCCTGGATTACCGGCGCCTGTGGTAACTACCCGCACTTCTTCACGGCAGAGAATATCGACAACTTCGTCAACAAAAGGAGACAAAAGCATTATATTTACGCCAAATGGCTTTTTCGTCAATTCCTTGGCTTTTTTGATTTCCTTTTCCAGAACAGAAGCAGGCGCATTACCCGCACCGATCAATCCCAATCCGCCGGCTTCAGAAACGGCGGCGGCCAGTTCACCGGTGGCTACCCAAGCCATGCCCCCTTGGATAATGGGCACTTCCACCCCCAACATATCACACAGCCTTGTTCTCAGAGCCATTGGTTTATCCCTCCAACACTAGTAACGTAAAATTGCTGCGCCCCACGTCAGTCCAGCGCCAAAACCTACCAGCGCCAGCAAGTCACCACGTTTAATACGTCCGGCGCTAACCGCCTCATCTAGCGCCACAGGAATAGACGCTGAAGACATGTTACCGTAACAGTCAATATTGACAATCACACGATCCTCTGGCAAATCAAAGCGTTTGCGTGCCGCCTCAATAATCCGCCAGTTTGCCTGATGAGGAATTAAAAAATCCAACTCCTCCTTGCTGACCCCTGCTTCATCCAACGCTTGCTGGGTTACTTCACCCATTACACGCACCGCAAACTTAAACACTTCATTTCCAGAGAGCATCTTTAGATAATGCTGGCGCAGAGCAACAGTTTCCGAAGCTGCCGGCATCCGCACCCCACCGGCCGGAATAGTAAGCAGGTTGGCATATGTACCATCAGCACCCATTTTCAAACTAAGCAGCCCCTCTTCTGCTGTGGGGCCAAGCAGTACGGCACCCGCGCCATCACCAAACAGAACACAGGTACTGCGGTCACTCCAGTCAAGTATACGGGAAAAAACTTCCGCGCCAATCACCAATACCCGTTTATACGCACCGGTGCGAACAAACTGGCTGCCGACTGATAGTCCATAAATAAACCCGGTGCAACCGGCTGCCAGATCAAAAGCAGCAGCATTTACGGCGCCCAGTTTCGTCTGCACATAACAGGCGGTAGCCGGGATCAAGGCATCGGGAGAAGTGGTGGCCACGATAATCAAATCCACCTCATCCACGGCAGTTCCCGCTTTTCGTAAGGCGTCTTGCGCCGCCTTAACAGCTAAATCTGAAGTTTGTTCATCCTTTTCCGCAATTCTGCGCTCACAGATTCCTGTGCGGCTTCGAATCCACTCATCGCTTGTATCCAGTGTTCTCGCTAAGTCGGCATTAGTAACAATTCGGGCAGGCAGAGCCGTACCTGTACCCAAGATACCCACATTCAGCATCTTCATAGGCTACTTCCTTTCTGCAGGTCCAGCGACTATCAGTCTTTTTCTAATTCGGTGAGAATCTGCCTGTTAACATCCTGTCGCGCGAAGCGGTAAGCCTGGGTGACGATGGCGCTGCGGATAGCACGACAGTTTGATGAACCGTGGCTTTTGATGATTATGCCGTCAATTCCGAGTAAAGGGGCACCGCCATATTCAGCATAGTCAAAGCGCTTCTTTAAACCTCGTAATTCAGGCATCAGCAAAGCTGCCGCCACTTTGCTTTTAAGATTAACTGTGAATGCCTCTTTTAGCACACTGAAAATTCCTGCCGACAAACCTTCTACCGCTTTCAGCAAAATATTTCCTACAAATCCGTCGCAAACCACCACATCGGCCGAACCGCTCAAAACGTCACGCGCTTCGATATTGCCATTGAAACTCTCTAGACGTTTCTTAAAAAGTTCATACGCATTACGCACCTGCTCGTTACCTTTGCCCTCTTCGGTACCAACATTTAGCAGTGCCACACGGGGTGCCTTTTTTTCCAGTACTTCCCGGGCATAAATATTGCCCATCAGCGCGTAATGGCATAAGTGTTCCGCTTTGGCATCCATGTTGGCGCCTACATCCAAAATTACCACATTACCTCCGGTAAATGTGGGAGCCACAATTGTCAGCGCGGGACGCTCAACTCCTCCTAAGCGACCCACCATCAGAAGGCTACCGGCCATTAGTGCGCCCGTATTACCGGCAGATACCACAGCATCTGCCTTGCCTTCCTTCACCAACCGAATTGCTATCATCATCGAAGATTCTTTCTTGCGGCGAACTGCCAGTACCGGCGCTTCATCCGCCATAATAACCTCCGGTGCATGAATAATTTCCAACCTATCTTTTGGGTAAGACTTGCCTGCCAGTTGTTTGAGCAAAACATCTTGTTGACCCACCAGGATAAGATGCAACGAATCCAGTTCGGCTAACGCAGCCAGGCCACCCTGCACCACTTCATGGGGCGCATTATCCCCCCCCATCGCATCCAGAGCGACACGGATCAAAGAAAATCACCTCACTGAATATCTACTTCACAACAAGAAAAACGCTTCGCGCTTTATCCAAAGATGCGTTTTTCTTGTCCGCTAGGGGCTGCCGCCCCTTCGGCGAGCCTGCGGGCTCTGAGCACCCCGCGAGCGTAAGGGTGAATCCCCCCTACGAC
>JAGXTN010000144.1 GCA_018333455.1 Dethiobacter sp.
AAGCAATGGTTTTCATGTTGGAATGTGGTGTTCTTATGCAGAAATACAGCACTTCCCAAGGTTTCTACGAGGATGTCTGGTTGTAGTTATAAATTTTAGGTGGGAGCGTAGGTAGCATAAAAAAAGATAGTGATTGAGGTCAAGTTAAAATATTTGGCGTTTTTGATGAAAGATTATCTAAGAGTATAGCTAATAACAAGAAGATAAAGGAAATTTGCAGAATTTATCGAATTTATGAGAGTGCGTAAATATGGCGAGGTGACAAAATGACCAACTTCCAAGAAAAAGTATCATTTATCTGGAGCATTGCAGAGCTTCTCCGTGGTCCATACAAAAAAGAACAGTACGGCGATGTGATATTGCCGTTTGCCGTTTTGCGCCGCTTTGACTGTGTTCTTGGTCTTTAATTCATCTATCCATGCCTGATGATGAGGAATTTAAAGACGCATTAATGGGTCATATGCTGACGGAAACTTATCAGAAGTTGAATCAGATGACGGCTTAAAAATCGACTTAGTTAGGGCGCATGAATTTGTGTTTTTAATAGGGTAGAAATCAGAGCAAAAGGAAGTGTTTCTTTGCGAACGACTGCCGCCGCAGGTTCGTCCACTATCCATTTATAATTATCATCAGCAGCTTTTTTGTAACCATAGGGTGGCGTATTAGCGGTTGGCTTACCGCTTCTGCCTTTTGCAGACAGCACCGACCTAATTTTTTTCGAGGTATCTGCCTACTGGAATTAAGGACACTTTTTCAAACAGCCCACAAGTGCCGATAAACACGGCATTCAAAAGCTACCTTCCTGCCAATAAAACATCAAGCGATTTACGACATTATCGTCATTATCAGTCCAGACGTTGATTTGCCCACATAAATATCTTTACTTGTTGTTATCCTCATGATAATAGTTCTTATATTCGGCAGTGTTTTTAACTTCTTCAATGAGACCTTTTGCTTGGGCTAATACCAACCGCAGTTCATAATCAGAGCAATTGGAAACTAGTGCGGCAAGTTGTCCCTCAAATATTGGTCGGCAATCGGATAGATTGTTGCATAATAACGCATCAACACCAGATTCCAACGCGTTAGCGATTTTCACGATTGTAGCCAGACTCGCCTTGGCGTGGGCGTTTTCAACATTGCTTAAAAATTGGACGGATATGCCCGCTTTTGTTGCAAGCATTTCTTGGGTAATATCTCGTTTATTACGTAATTCCTTTATTCGTTTTCCGATGGACGCATAGTTAATCGTTTTATGTTGAATCATGCTTTCGCCTCCCGCTTGATTAACACTTATAGAAATACTTTGAGACGCTTTGAACGTGATGGATGCTGGAGTTTTCGAAGTGCCTTAGCTTCAATCTGCCGTACACGTTCTCTTGTAACACCATAAACATCACTAATCTCTTCAAGTGTATGTTCTTTATCATCAATAAAGCCATATCGTAAATAAAGGATATGCCGTTCTCTATCTGATAATGCTGATAATGCCTCCTGAATTTCATCACGCATAGAGAGTTCTGTTATGATTTCCTCAATATCATCTTTCGTGTCAACAATATCGAAATCAGGGTCGTTTTCAATCAAAGAGTTCAATGATAGCGTTTCTTGCGAAGCGACTAGAAGGTTTTCGATTGTATTGATAGAAAGTCCTGTCGCCTCCGACAAATCAAGAAGGGTCGGCTCGTATTCATTGAGTTCGGCTAACCTTTCTTTTTTTTGCAATATCGTTCTCAAACTTTCCACCGCATGGACAGGCAACCTTATAACGCGCCCTTTGTCAGCTACCGCGCGGCTAATGTACTGTTGAATCCATAGAGGAAAATATGAACCCATAACACCATGAATGCTTGTGTCAAATTGCCGAATTGCACGGATTAAACCCATCGCACCCTCTTGAATAGCATCTTCAAGTTCAATACCTTCATCTTTGTGGAAACGGAGGGCAATATTGACCACAACCCGCAGATACATATCAAACAGTCGATTGAAAGCATATTCGTTTCCACTCCTCATTTGCGGAATCAACATTTGCCACTCACGGTTTTGCGGAGGGCGTACCCTGCGAATATAATCGACAAACATTTTCAATTCAGGTGCGATTTCTAATGCCTCGCAAAACACGGATTCATAGTCTAACTGAGCGCGGTCACTTTCAAAGTTCGAATCATCAAGAGCAACTCGGACAGAAGCGCCATCGGAAAAAATCACGCCCATATCAAGGAGTTTATCGGTTACCCTGTTGATACCAACAAGGGAGACGCCATCGGCGGTCATCAAAGCTAAGGCTTCCTCCTCACGCAGAAAGCCTTGCGCCTTATATAAAGCGTATAGCTTTTCTATCGTGGTTTGATAACCGCCTGTTTGCCCCATCTATATTTAACTCCTTGCAATTCGGCATAGGTCGTATATTTCTTTGGTGTTTTGACCATGACGCGATTCAAAGTCCTCCATGAATTCGTAGAGGTTCTTGATGTAGTCGTCCGGCGAGGTCGACGGCTCAATTAGTTTTTCGTAGAGAACATCCACACCGCCGCGAACATAAGACTCGTACAATTCCTCGTCCATCGCTGCCTTATCTGTTCCGTAAAAACGGAATGCCTTATCTACCCGCGCATCAAAACTGGCTTCGTGGTTAACGTCAAGGAGCATTATCAGTTGGTAATTGAACTGAAAAACGTCCTTGTTATTCGAAATTTGGTCGGGGAATATGCTCGTGTCACTGCCGCCTTCCCTGTTTTGCGCGGCTTTGCGGTTATATAGGTATCCGACAATCGGCGCAAGCTGGTAAACCTCATGGTTATACGAGAACAACTTATGCTTGCCGACAAACTCAGCGGTCAGCTTTTTGACTTTATCAGCGTGTGTACCATAAAACCAGTATTGTCCTTGAAATAACATCATTTTATCCTCCTTTACGACACATAGGTCTCTGTTTTGCTATTGTTCGGTGCATGGAACGTCAGTCTTCTGCCGATACGATTACCGAGGTGTTCCTCTGCGATTTCTCCGTCAGTATCCTTGATAAAAATGATAACCTGTTCAGCAATCCTCGGCAAAACATCACAGACATTTTCAATGCGTTTTTTATCGAAAGAAGAAAGCGGCGCATCCATGACAAAAGGGTAAGGTTCGGTAACTAATAAACCGCTTTCTTCCTTTTGACTCTCACGTGCCATCTTAATTACTCCTGCTATAAATGCAAAAATAATCGAAATGTTCTGCGCTGTTGAGGTTTCAGAAGAACCGCCGAAATCGCTCAGAATAACATTTACGTCGTACCTTTCGCTTAACTCCAACATGAACCCCTCATCTAAAAGGCTATGGAAAATATCATTAACTGTTTCTTCAAGTTCTTCACGGATTTTTCGTTCTTCCTCGGCATATTGCTCAAGCAATGTGTTATACATATACTGGGCATATGCTTTGTATATCGTAACGCGACGGTTGTTATCATCTTTCAACGTCAGCTTGTCACGTTCTGTTTCAACGCGCTTGCATTCGGTTTCAAGCCCACCCATACGCCGCTCACAATCAGACTTTTCCATATGCAGGCCACGAAGGTTGGTCTCATAGCGTTTACGGTCAGCTTGCAGTTTGCCTACATCGTCCATTCCGAGAAGTTGTTTTCCAACGTCCGCAATGTCTTGTAGGACTTCTGCATACTCCGAATCACACGCACATACATCGGCGTACTTCGCCTCAAAGTCGTCGAACATTGATTCCGAGATGCGCACTCTTTCCTTGCACTTTTCCCTAAAATCGGCAATGGAATCGCCTATCGACTTTGGTGGAACATAGCTGAAGAGTTCGGTCAGTGTATTACACGCGTCGGTACCCGTGCAAACTTCCGCGCCGCAAATACAACGACCGCGTTCTATCAGATACTTTATTGTTTCAGCGTTGACGAACGGGACGCTTTTATCAGTCTTGCCCGTTTTCGTTAACTGCTGTAAACTGTCACGCATCATCTTTTTTGCAAAGTAAGCTGGGGCGCGTTTAAGAGCGGAGAGCAATCCAGTAATGTTGCGCCCTTTTTGCACTATCAGTGCATCACGCCGAGATATGAGTTTCTTTTCCCTTTCTGCAAGTTCCTCACTCTTTTTGTTCTTTTCGATAGCAGCCTGCAAATCTCCGATTCTTTCGGTTACCAGTACCTCCTCATCGGCGATTTCCGAGAGTCGCATTTCTATCAGCTCAATCGTCTGCTCAAAGTTGGAAATTTGGTACGTATAGTCCTCAATTTTACTGTCGCTACGCGCGTCGTACTTTTTGTCGTAGTCCTTGATGGTCTTTTTCAAATGGTCGATGGCGGAGGTGAAAGCGTCAAGCCCAAGCAAACTCCGAACGGCACGGGCGAATTCGTCTCCTTTGCCTTGGCTGAGACGCTTGCTCATAACGGTGATGCGTTCGCCGTCAAAGAAGAAGTACCGCGCCAACTCGAACGGAAGGATTTCTTTCATTCTGCCGTCAAGTTGAGTCTGTTTCACATACTCGACTTGCCCACCCTGTTTGTACATAATCGTAAAACCGCGTTGCCCTGCTACTTCAACGGGTTTGTCCGACTTATCGGTCTTACGATATTGCTGTTCGCTTACGATGATGTATTCCGTGCCTTTATGCGTTAACGTTAGTTCGGCGCGGACTTTCTCAGTCTGTCCGGGCAACATATCCCTTAAAGTCGCCTTACAGAGGAGGATTTTATCGTCAAAGTCGGTTTCCCCATACAGACACCACGTGAACGCCTGCGCAAGCGTGGTTTTTCCTGTGCCATTATCGCCCATAATGACCGTAACATTCTTTTCTGGGTCATCTGAGAACACAATGGTCTGCTCTCCCTTGAATTGGCGAAAATCTTTGAGTTTCAGAGATTTAAGTAACATTCGGCTACCTCCTTTCGACTTCTTCTTGGATATTTTTCTGAATGTCCGATATCATTTGAACATCGGAGCGGGCTTTAGTGCGAACATTTTCGGCTTCCTGCCTGATAAGCCATCGCAAGACGTTATCCGCTTTTTTCTTGTCTACCGTAACGCCGTTTACGGTTATTTCGCCAATGTTAGTCTCCATAATCGAACTCCTCCTCGTATGTTATTGCATAGTCGTTGATGGAATATGCCTCTTTGATTTTGCCTATAACCCTTTCGGCTTCGCCCATGTTCATGGCTATCCGCGCAAACTCTTCTGCCCTCGCCAATTCGTTTTTTATAAGCGACAGTTCGCGGTTCAATTGCTCATCGGTTATAGATGAAACTTCGTCCAACGGTCGCGGTAGAGCGATAAAGTCGTATATCACAGCG
This sequence comes from Dethiobacter sp., assembly GCA_018333455.1. GTDB lineage: Bacteria > Bacillota > Dethiobacteria > Dethiobacterales > Dethiobacteraceae > GPS1B09. Next base: position 5,301 of record JAGXTN010000144.1, read on the forward strand.
TATTCCTTGCCTTTGTACAATCTCAACACTCGCCCTCGTCGTTGTATATACTCTTTGGGGTTGGTCGTGCTTGCGAGAATGAACGCCGTTTTGATTGCCGGAATGTTCACCCCCTCATCAAGGCATTTTATCGCAATTAGTGCTTGCAAATTGTCGCCTGCGGCAAATTCTCGCTTTAGCACTTCCCGTTCAGTAATGTCCTCCTTGGAAGTGAACTGCGAAACTCTCATGTTTAGAGAATTGCCAAGAAGCCGTGTGACAGCGTCAATCTGTCTTATGTCGTCGTCGCTTGTTTCGGAGCGGTCTCGATTATCTTGAAGCACAGTCGTCGCTCCGCAATAAACCAGCAAGTGGGTATCGTTGACATAGGGTTGAATACAGTCACGAAGTTTGGTCAATTTATCCTCAATGCCTGCCACGAGCCGCGCGCGTTTGAGTGCTATACGCTTACCTTTTTCACTCAATGTAGTTCTACCGTCGTTACCTTTAACAAGGCATTTTCCTATTTCGATGGTTAATTCGGTGTAAAGGCGGCTTTCGTTATCGTTCAATGTGGTAATTATCGGATAATACTTATAGCGCGTCAGCTTTTTTTCCTCAATAGCGCGTTCAAGTGGGTATTCGATACATTTCTCACCGAAGTAATCATAGAGATTCCTTGTGCCACTCTCGTCGTTGTGTCTGTCGATGGTCGCCGACAGAGCTAATCTATAGTTGTAGCATTCCGACATCAAGCGGCTTAATCGTGCCGCGCCGAAATTATGTGCTTCATCTACTAGTAACATGGCGTTTCCACGAAGTTTCTCAAGCATGGTTTGAACTTTCGCGGTTGAAAACGTGGCATTCGTACAAACAAAGCAGAAAAATTCACGCCCTTTGATTTTCAATTTTTGGTCGCGGATTGCGTTTTCCAACCGCTTTAGCCAGTCTTTTTGCGGCGATGCACTATACCCGATTATTGGCTTTATATTGAAACGCTCAATGTCCTCTACCCATTGTTCAACTAAGTGCTGAAACGGACACACGACAAAAACAGCCAGTTTGTTTTGGGTAACCTCACATAGGCGTACAATCGCTCCGAGCCCCGTATACGTTTTGCCCGTTCCGGTCGCCATGTCAAAGATGCCGCGAAACCCTTTCTCTTCCCACGCATTAATTGCATCAAGTTGATATTCGTGCAACTTAACATCAGTGGGGATAGCCGCTCCTCTGCGACGACTCGTAAGCAAAGTCGGAATCGGCTGCTCAAGTTCATTACGTAATGCCTCGCCGTAGTCAACAGAAGATGTTCGCCTGTATCTGTCTATGATTTCCTGTTTTAATTCGGGAAAATAAATGATTTTTACATTTGGCTCTGTATCATTCCAAATTGATGAAAACGCTGCTTTCTTAAATTTAACCCGCTCGTTCTGTTCTTCGCCTTTCCAAGAACACCACACATCAACGACCTCGTAATTTGCCGTCAGCGCGTTGGCAGACTCATTCATTGAGCCGGAAAAAACCACGGCATTACCATTCGAGTCGGAGATGATACCAAGTTTTTCGTGGTACATCCCCATAGCCGAGCCGCTTTCCGTGAAAGCAATTTTGATGTCAAGGATACCCTCGGCAATAAGGTTAGCGAGCAGATTTAACCGTTTTTCAGCAAAGGCGTCGCTTGGCTCACGCATTTCGCGCATAACCGCTTTCTTTACAATGTCGCGCAATTCATAACCTTTTCGAATTGCTTTGATGTCATCATCCGATAAATGAGGAGAAGCTACTATTTTGATTTTACCGTCGTTTTTTGCCAGTGCTGCGATGCCGTCTGATATTTGGCAGAGGACGGTAGATGAGAAAAAGCCTACGGCGCGCCGATATTCCGTAGCCTGTGAGAGCAACGGGATATAGAAATCCTTCGTTATGTCGTGAAGCAACGAGCGGTATTCGTTTCTAACATCTACGTCGATAAGGCTCATATCGCTTCCCCCCCTTAAGAATTAATATAAATGTACGATAAGGCTTCTTTTAAAGTCGTGAAGTCGTAATCACCATTAAAGTAGCTGACGCTGAACCGTACTGTCCCGGCTGGGAACGTACCCAAGAATTTATGCGCGTTTGGAGCGCAGTGAAGTCCGGTGCGAACAGCTATATTTTTATCGCTGAGTATTTGACCTATGTTGTCGCTTCCATACCCGTCAAAGACACATGACACCACGCCTATTGTGCTATGTGCGATATTATTCGGAACGATTCGAATGTTATCGTAGTTTTTCAGAAGATGAATTAACAACTCACGGTTTTTTTGCTCTTTGGCATGGATAGCCGCAATACCGACCTCGTTAATCCAGTGAAGAGAAGCGTTCAATCCGGCGATTGACATGATGTTGGGGCTTCCGACTTCATATCGTTCCGGAATGGTATCGGGCAGTTCCTGATTCGCCGAATCTATACCAACGCCGCCGATGAGCAAGGGTGTAATGTTTGCGTTTTCGGAGCAAATAAAGCCCCCGACTCCAAGTGGGGAGTAAAGCGTTTTGTGCCCCGCAAATACGGCATAGTCTATTGCATCTGAACGTAAATCCGTATCAATCAACCCCATTGTTTGACACATATCAATGACAGTTGTTGCGCCATATTGCTTTGACAGCAAACAAATGTCCTCGATTGGAGCGACTGCTCCGCATACGTTGCTTGCATGGCTTACGATGACCATATTCGGGTAACAGCTTGTAAACTGTTTTTTTATTTCGCTCAAGTCATATGAAAAACACTCTTTATTGAAGGCAAGGGTTTTAACATCCAACCGATATGACTTGCCTAAATAGTGAAGCACTCGTGTCACGGCGTTGTGTTCGAACGGCGAGACATAGACTGTCATCCCATCGCACCACGAAAATCCACGTAAGACCACATTTAAGGCTTCGGTTGCCGTATGGGTAAAGACCACTTTTTTGCTTGGGCAGTGGTTCAATCCGAGGAGTAATTCGCGTGTCTCTGCAACGAGAGAGGCGGCTTTTGAAGCAAGTGAATATTGCCCACGTCCGACGTTCACGCCGCACTCTCGATAGAATTTATCTGTAAACGCATACACAGTTTCCGGCTTTGGAAATGTTGTGGCGGCGTTATCGAAGTAAGCGATACGCTCCATTTTACCCCTCCTTGCAAAGGTTTTCTAAAACATCCATCAGTACTTGCCGTTTTTCCTGCTCGGTGACTGATTGGTTATACTCATCCACCACCCTTGACACCTCACCGAGCATTAATGTGGCGGTCTCACTATATCGCGCCTTGTCGAAAACCCTGACCGTTTCCTCGCCGTTCTCGTCGGTGAACACAACCTTGTACTCCGCACTCGATTTCCGTTTCGATGGATTCTGATTGTTAAATTCATCCACTGTTTCTTTGAATGCGGTCAAGTCGTTCAAGAATGCGATTATGGTTTCACTTGTCCAATCCTCTACACGGAGACCGCTAACTGCTTTCGCCAACCGCTGTATAAACATCAATTCGTCGTTGCCAACCACCGAAAGCAAATTCAATATTTGGTTCTCGTTATTTGCAAAAAGGCGTTTCATGGTTCGCTCGTTTAATGTTTCATACCAGTCTTTTATGACCGAAGCGAGTGTGGCGTCTGTTTTGTGTATAGAAAACAACTGCTTTACATCACTCGAAAGAATGATGAGCAGATTATGAACGGCGTTGTCTCTCTCAGTTTTTGCCTCGCCGATTAAACCCGCCAAATCCGCCATCTGATTTCTTAACTCAAATATAGTCGCAAGCCGCTCAAAAAGGTACTCGCGTGGGTTATTATCCAGTAGTTTTAAACTGTTAATAAACTTAATATTTGAACGGGCTAATATTCGGGGTTTTTCATGCCTGCCTCGGTATTCCTCAATTAGCTCCTTGGCGTATTTCGGCAATGCCATGTACCATCGGTTCATTGCAGACAGAAGATAGGCAAAACCGTTATATATTTTTTCCCGTTCAATTATGTGTTTTTTAAACACTTCCTCAAGAGCTGCAAGATACGTTGCCTTTTCTTCGCTCCAATCCTCCATGATAATTGAGTAATCGGGTGGTCTCTCATTAATGCCATTAAGCAAATCTGGCGTTATGCGCTCCTCTTTGTTCCCATGCATTATAACGAGGTTTTTCTTATTAAGATGAAGAACCGTCGCTATATAAATTGGAATTATACCGCGTTTCAGTCCTATTCCGTGCTCCGGAAGTATGAGCCTGTCGTACAGCAACCCAAAGCTCGCCTTACCGCCCAATAATGTCCCAGTAAAGAAATTTTGTATCTCCATAAGCAGATTAGCCATCTTCTCGTCTTGCGGTTCGAGATTTATCCGAGGATTTTCGTCAGATGAAATCAACACCCCTGTTTGAATAAGGGTACTCCGCATGATTGAAACTTCTTGTCCCGTGCCTACAAGTCCAAGGTTAGGTTTTAGTTCGTTTTCAAGCAACCCCGTGAGAATTCTCGTGCGGCTGTTCAACGCTTGCGATGTGACTTTATCTTTATTTATTGTCTCGTTGTTTATAACAGGCGTATTTTTGAACACGCCTTGACAAATACGAGAAAGCAACCCGCTTAATTGGGCTTTGCGGTATATTTGCTGTTTTATTCCTTGGTAGTAGTATTTTGCTTTACCGTATTCCGGTCGTGCATAATTGTTGATAAACGAGCCGATTACCTCGGTTAAGTCGTCTATGCGAATGTCGTATTCGTCCGCAAGGATAGGGTCGTCTTCAGGCACGTTTGCTCTGAGCGTTTTCACAGCTTCGTATTCAAGGGCTTCATTCTCTATTTGAACATATTCAGTTGGAAGGATTACAATCATACGGTCGGGGAAACCGACCGCCTTCTTGACGACTGATTCAATCTTTCTCAATTCACTTTGCGATTGTCCGATGACAGCGTAGATTACGCCATCAGCAATTATTCCGTCGTCATTAGGTTTTTTTAATCGCGTTTCGAAGTCTTCAATAGCCAAAAAATCCTTTCCTGTAATAAATACAAAATCGAAATATCGGGTTATTTCAAAACGGTCGTTGTAGCTTGTAGGGTACATATAACTATCAAAAGCCGATTGATTTAATATTTTGGTAGCTTTCAAAACCGCCTGTCGTTTTTCAACAAATGATGAAATCTCCGCCGCAATATCAACTCCACTACTTTTCTTAATTTGAAGATACCCGTTGCTGCGTTTCAGATAGACAACGCACTCTTTTTCAATCAACGATGCAAGCGCAGAACTGATGTCTTTTGGATTTTTGACTGTATCACGGAAAGCGTCGGAAACAATATCAATCACAGGAGGCAGTTTTTCAAATTGCTCAACGAGATAAATCAACGCGATAGTCTTTAATACTTTCGCTTCGAGCGATTCAGGCTCGACTTTTTGCAAAACCGTAGCTGCCAGTCTATACAGCTTGTGAACTTCGCTCGTGTAAGGTTCTTTGCGTAGGAGCGGTTCGAAGTAGTCATAAAGGTAATCTGGTGTTAAGAGCGGGAACTTACCGCCATCCCTCACAAGAAAGGCTGAAAGAGTATATCTGTCATCGGCCGACAGAAAAGTAAAAAGCGTTCGCTCATTTTGCGCCACACGCTCTGAAAGACGCGGCAAAATAAAAGTAGAAATTGGGTGAAGTGGATAACATCCGAAAACGGCATCCCGGACTTCAGTCTCGTTGTTGCTGTCAAGCAATCTATTTTTCACAAAGCGGTCAGACAGTTCAGCAAATAGAACCGCATTGTCCTTTTGAAATCTATCCCAATATTTAGGCTCTTTATTAATGACTGCAGATATAATTTCATACATCTGGGCATAATTATTGTGAAGGTTAACATGTTTGAAACGCCCGGAAATTCCGCGCCAACCATCTACTTTGTCCTTTGGCAAACCTCCGTCTATATAATTGGCGATATCTTTATGGCAAATAAGAAGCAGATGCATTTGAACGACACCGCTTCGAGTACACTTTTCGGCAAAGTCCTGTAAAAGTTTTACGTCACTGATTGTCGCATTAGCAATACTCGACTCAAGGTATTTGCTGAACTCGTCATAAACAACATAAATGCCGCTGTATCCTTTAGTTTTAATCGTTTTTGCCACATCTTCGAATAGCTCAACGATGTCAAAACCGAGAAACGGGTTAAACGCACTTCCCGATGTCAACTTCGGATATAGTTCGACAAAGCGTTCATATGCAGTTACATCGTACTCTTTGAGTGTAAGAACAAACTGGTTAACCGGCTTACCCAACATCTTTGTGAATTCCGTATAAGTCTTTTTGAAATCGCGCTTCCACGTTTCGACAGCGGCAATTGCCGCTTGAAAATGCGTTTCAGGCATTACATCAGACAATCCGTCTTCATTCAGCGTCAATTGCAGGGCATTTAGAAATGACGATGATAAACTCGAACTGCTCCCGCGAATAATAACGGGGAGTAGTTTTTTCTCACTTTCGAGATAGCGGTTTGCGTAATCATACAATTCGCGATTCGTATCTTTCATTTTGGCGAGCAATGACTCAAACAGTGGCTTGTCTTTTTTAGAACGCGAAAGCAGCGCCATCAAAACAAGAATGATGTGCGATTTACCTCTGCCATACGCGCCGATGAGAATTCTCGCCCTGTCGGTGGAATTATCGGCGGTCGAGAGCAGTATGTCCTCAATTATATCAAGACTCGACTGTGCCGGAATAAACCCACGCACTTTGTCGTCATTATTCAAATCATAGGCAATGTTTACAGAGGTTTGAAAACCTTTCGCAACATCAATTTTTCCGTTAAACATACCACACTCTCCGTATCAACTGTTTATTTGCCGATAGTATTCCCGGACGCAATCAAGGAACGTCATATCGGTTCTTATATCAATGACATCCAACCCCGCTGTCCTGTTTACCTTGATGTATTTATCCTGCATAAGTTCGAGTTTATAAAGCAAATTCGTCAAAATAATCACATCGAGGTTGAACACTTTTCCGGCATTGCATTCGTCATTTTGTATTGACGAAATACGCACCGACTGTTCGCCTTTCGCTTGGTCAAGGATAACCGCAAGGAGTATAAGTTCCGGTAAAGTGTCCTTTTTCGGTTGGCTCTTTTTATACAACCGCTTTTTTCTGTCCACGATGTCGATAAGTCCTAATTCACCGAGAGGACAGTCGATATTTTCTTCGGGATTTACTTTGTTTGGATTCGCCTTGATTCTCGGCAGATATGTGCCGAGGATGCAATTGTAATCGCCCTCGATGGAGCTTTCAGCCACATCTTTGTTATTTTCTAAGAGGTGCTTTTTCATATGGATAAGAAAATCCTCACGGGTGAATTCGGTCGGCTTGAAACTGTTAAAAAAGTAATACCAAGCTGTGGCTTCCGAACGGTTCTTAGCCAAGTAATAATGCAACAGCCACAGCGTACCCATCTCTTCCATGTACTTGTCGTTATCCCATATCGCCTTGCCAAGTTCGGTTACAGTCTGGCGGCGTTTGCCGCTCTGCGGTTCCTCTGTCAATCCGACGGCTTGAAGCCAGTAACGCATCGCCTTCACCATATTCGCACCGATTCCTAACGTGTCCATAGGGTTTATATCTTTCCGCACAAAGACGGTGGGGTCGGCAATGACGTTTTTCAGCCCCTTACTTAACCACCCCTTACGGATAAAGAACGAATCATGCGCTCTGAATTTCATGTTAATTACTGTATCCATTTAATCACCCTTTGTTTTAAGGTATTTCTCCATAAGGCAACCGCCTTCAAGATATTTTGCAGTCACACACATCTTACATCGCTTGCATCGCTCCGCGTTGACACGATATTCGCCGCTTGTTATGGAAATCGCCCTGTGGCTGCATAACGATTCACATTTAAGGCATTTGCGACAAGCGTTATACTTCTTTATTTGATAACCGACCATTCGACGTAAATCATCGTGTCTCGCCACATTTATCGTCTTGACCTTTATTGAATATTCGTACCCTTCGTGCGTAAACGGCTGAACTGCGAGAATGGGCACGTTTGTATCGACATCAACGATTATTATTTCTTTTATCAGCTTGCGCCCAAGTTCGGGGGCAACTCTGCCAAACGGAATAAATAATTCAATAAAGGTATCGTCAATCGGCTTGTTTAGTTGGTAGACCTTGGCGTTATCCTCGGTTGTGCAGTTGGTGTATCGGATTTTAATGTCTGCCGCCGCTTTTACGCCGTTACCGCCTTGTCTGGCTTTCCACGCGCCGGAATCAATATATTCCTCCGCGTCCGGCTTGCCGATGCGCTTAGCGAAGTCTATGAGGAAATCTCTCCATCGCCCGAACTGCTCCGGCATATATATTTGAGAGAGGAACTGCGCCCGCAAGTTATTATTCGGACAGCACCAACAGCCAACGCGGTCATAGCCAAGTCTATAAGCATCGTTGAAATCAATCCCCTCTGCAAGTATGTATAGCCATACATCAATGTCTTTCCAAAGGAAAATCGGGGAAGCCACGCGTTGCTTTTGTATTTTTATGGCTTCGACGTCATCCTCAATGCGGTTATATCGACTTCGAGAAACGGACTCGCATTTACGAATGCCGTAAAACGTGAGAATGTTTTTGTTACCGTACAAACGATTAAGTGTCCGCGTTATTGGTCCTGTTTTAAACATCGAACAACACCAGCGAAGCATTCTCGCAGGCGGACCTATATCATTACAAACTTCATAGAAGTCTTGCTCATTATTTCGCGCCACCTTGAATATGACTTTGGGATTGTCTTTCCGAAATCGCTCGGCGTATTCGATAGTCATCGGAAACTCCAAAGTGGTGTCTCCGAAGATATGCACTAAGCTGGGGTCACTCAACCCCCGTGTTACCAAGTCGGCGACAACGGTCGAATCCTTGCCGCCGGAGAACGAGATGACCACTTCTTTTTTATTATAGGATGCCGCCGTCTTGGAAACAAACCGTTTCGCTTCATCGGAGATTTCAACAAGACGTTTCTTATTCGCCTCGACAAACCGTTCAATTATCGCATCGAACTGTGCATAGCTGTTTTGTTCGTAATATTGATTAAGTTGCTTGCGCATCACAGATGAAGAATGCTTCTCATAGGTTGCGGAAGTCACAGTTATTGGCTTGCCATTAACGTAATAGCGGTTGTCGCAAGCCCAAACACTTCTATTGATGTGTGCTAACGGCTTTCCCGTCACGATTCCAAACAGCAATCGTTCTTCGGGGAACACGGGTCTCAAGTCAGCGCAGAGGTAGGTAGTAGATTCGCCGCAACGCGGACAAACGCTTTTATCGATATCTCCTGCTGCCCTTATTATCGGAATCGAACACTTGTCACACCAGTAAACCTCGACGGGAGTCTCTGAGTCGGTTGGCTTATTACAGAGTTCGCAGATATCCTTTCCAGTTTCGTGATTGCAAGTTTTGCACCACACCCATCATCCCCCCTTCGAGTTATTTCCATAATGCCGATTATAACCGATAAATCGACCAAAGTCAATAAATAGGCGAATATTCCAACCAATATTTTAAGTTACGTGGTTTTCTGCTAAACCGCTGTCAGTTGCCGCAAGTCTTGTTCATGATTCTACATCAGGAAGTAACTCCATCAAGTGGTCTTTTTCGGCGTGTCGAGGCTGGTCGCTAAAAATTTTCGTTAGCAAATACCGACCATCAGTGGTATCGCTTTGCCCTGCAATATCATCATGGCAAGCCGTTATAGGAAGTGCGAGCGTTTCTAAAGGCTCAAAATGTTGTCTGGTGAATAAAATCTCAAATTTTCTTTTGAAAAGCGGACACGGAAATGTCCGCTTTTTTTGGTTTGCCGCGTGCCCAGATAAGCACGTGTTATATTACCGGTGCAAGTCCGGTTGGGGTAAGTGCTAGGACGCCCCTTAGCTAAGATACCTATGCAGGGAGAAATCCGTGCGTAGAAGCGTATCGAAAAAAGTGCCTGTCAGAGACAGGGCGAGCAAGTTACCAGACCGCAACATTAAGTGAATCCTGCTGCGTCGACAAAAAGGCCTCGTAAGGGGGAAAAGGAGAAGCCGAGCATCGAGCATATGGGCGAAGACCATGGAAGGTGCAAAGAGCTTAGAAGCAGCACCGAAGAATCTCTCGGCATAGAGGGAACGGTATGAAGTACAACATATTGTAGTCACCTTAGTCAAGTGGATAGGCAGGAAAGCTTTTTATATTTAGCATTCAAATGTTATGAAATATGAACTGCCCTTTTATGTCCGGATTACTAGGCAAGGCATGAGGTGGAAATGATTGCATCGCCTCCCATTGAAGCGATGGGCAGCATTTTGACAGATGTTGGTTAATATGTTAAAATGAGGTGGAAGTTGGGCTCGAATTAACTCAGGCTAGACATGAGTTGCAAATCACTACCGTCATCCTCATTGAACAATCAGGTAGTGATTGGGATAGATGCTGCGCAATATGGTAACTAAAATAAATAGAGCCGTCACCGATGAACCTAGATGGCTAACATTGCTTGAACAAAACTTGCAGTGTTAGCCGTTTTTTGTTTTCTGTTCTTTAAAATCAGAATTACTCCAAAAAATGCTGTAGAGTCTTTTTGCAACAATTACTTGCAGGTTAAAGCAATAGCAATTTGAAAAAGACAGTGTTTAGGGCGCGTTATGACAGAAGTTGTATTGCTCAGAATAGAAAAACCTTAGTAGAAGCGACTGTATGCTTTGTGACGATGATGTTTGAT
>JAGXTN010000152.1 GCA_018333455.1 Dethiobacter sp.
ACTGACCTGACGGGCACCCCTCCAAGAATGCGACCATCCCGCCCTGACGGGCACCCCTCCAAGAATGCGACCATCCCGCCCTGACGGGCACCCCTCCAAGAATGCGACCATCCCGCCCTGACGGGCACCCCTCCAAGGGAGGGGAATTATCTAAACTTTTCTGTAATGGGAGAGGGCTAGGGTGAGGGCAGACAAAGGGCGCTGGTTTTGTATTAAGGGCTATAAACGAAGGTATTCCTGGATGGGAATGTGGTTTACGCTACCGCCTTTTTTTAGGGTTTCCATGACATGAAGTATCGCTTTGGTAGTATCTAGTGATGTGAGGCAGGGAATATTTAGCTCCACAGCGGCTCGACGGATGCGGAAGCCGTCGCGTTGCGGGGTTTTGCCTTTAGTCAAGGTGTTGAACACTACAGCCACTTTACCGCCACGAATCATGTCAACCACATGCGGAGAACCTTCCGCAATTTTATTTACCCTGATTACTTCACAGCCTGCTTCCGCCAGCGCGGCGGCAGTACCACTTGTGGCATAGAGGGTGAAGCCTAGCGCGGCAAACTGTTTCAGAATGGGAATCGCTGCTTGCTTATCTTTTTCTGCCACCGTTGCCAGAATGTTGCCGGCAGGAGGAATGTAGAGGTTTGCTGCCAGCAGTGCTTTATATAGTGCGCGTGGCAGGTCGGTGTCAATACCCATTACTTCACCGGTAGATTTCATTTCAGGTCCCAGAGATGTTTCCAGGTCTGCCAGCTTGGCAAAGGAGAAGACAGGTGCTTTAACAGCGACAAAAGGCATATTGGGATTAAGGCCGCTCTGATAACCCATCTCAGCCAGTTTTTTGCCGAGGGCACAACGGGTTGCCAGTTGGATCATGGGGATGCCGGTTACTTTGGACAGGAAGGGGACAGTGCGGGATGAGCGGGGGTTGACTTCCAGAACGTAGAGCTTGTCTTCAAACAGGACATATTGGATATTGATGATTCCTTTTACTTTCAACGCACGGGCCAAGGAGGTGGTGTATTCTACCAAAATGGCTGTCTGCTCGGCTGTGAGCGACTGAGGCGGGTAGACCGCGATGCTGTCACCGGAATGAACGCCTGCGCGTTCGATATGCTCCATGATTCCGGGGATTAGCACGTCTACGCCGTCGGAAATCGCGTCAACTTCCAGCTCTGTGCCCAGCAGATATTTGTCTACCAAAACAGGGTGGCGCGGTGAGACTTTCACGGCGCTGTTCATATATTCGGTAAGTTCCGCGTCGGAGTAGACTATCTCCATCGCCCTGCCGCCCAGCACATAGGAAGGGCGTACGACAACAGGATAACCGATTGCGCGGGCGGCGGGCAGCGCATCGGCTGCAGACTTGACGGAACGGCCGGCCGGTCTGGGTATATTTAGCTGGCTAAGGAGCAAGTCAAACTTGTCGCGGTCTTCAGCCCGATCGATATCTTCTACTGCGGTGCCGATAATAGGGATGCCGGCATTGGCAAGGGGTTCAGCCAGGTTAATGGCAGTCTGGCCACCAAATTGGACGATAACGCCTGCCGGTTTTTCCTGGTCAAGAATATTGAGCACATCCTCGACCTGAAGCGGCTCAAAATAAAGGCGATCCGCCGTGTCGAAATCGGTGGAGACGGTTTCCGGGTTATTATTAATAATGATCGTTTCAAAGTTTTCCTCTTGCAGGGCCCAGACAGAATGAACCGAGCAGTAGTCAAATTCGATGCCCTGACCAATCCGGATAGGGCCGGAGCCCAGAACGACAATTTTTTGCATATCTGTGGGCGCGGCTTCGTTTTCGCTGCCATATGTCGAGTAGAAGTATGGCGTGTCAGCCTCAAACTCCGCAGCGCAGGTATCCACCATTTTGTAAACCGGCAGGACGCCTGCCGCCTTGCGAGCGGTTCGCACTGCTGCTTCGCTCGACTGCAGCAAATAGGCGATCGTTTCGTCGGCAAAGCCCATTTCCTTTGCGGCCAACCAGAGGCTGCGGGGTAGCCGGCTTGGCTCCTGTCCGGCATAGGCGGCAAGTTGTTTTTCCATGTCTGTGATATTCTTAATTTTTTGGCTGAAGAACGGGTCAATACGGGAGATGCTATAGATTTCTGCAGTGCTCATGCCGCGGCGCAGCGCTTCAGCTAAGGCAAAGAGCCGTTCATCATTTGGACGTGAAATATATTCTTTAAGCTCGTCAGTGCTGAGTTCCGAAATATTGGCTAGATGCAGGCTGTGGACGCCTATTTCCAAGGAACGCACCGCTTTTAAGATGGCCGCTTCCAGATTCCTGTCAATCGCCATTACTTCGCCTGTGGCTTTCATTTGTGTTCCCAAAGAGCGTTCTGCCAGAGCAAATTTATCAAAGGGCCAGCGGGGAACTTTAATTACCACATAGTCGATGGTCGGTTCAAAGCAGGCTGAGGTTTTCTGCGTGACCGCGTTTTGAATTTCATCGAGCGTTAGGCCAATGGCTATTTTTGTCGCTACTTTGGCGATGGGGTAGCCGGTCGCCTTGGATGCTAAGGCGGATGAGCGGGAGACGCGAGGGTTTACCTCAATGACGACATAATTGAAGCTGTCGGTGTCAAGCGCAAACTGAATATTGCAACCGCCTTCTATCCCCAGGGCGCGAATAATTTTTAGCGACGCGCTGCGCAGCATCTGAAATTCTTGATCGGTCAATGTCTGAGCCGGAGCTACCACAATAGAATCGCCGGTATGGACTCCGACCGGGTCGATATTTTCCATGCTGCAGATAGTGATGCAATTATCGTTGCCGTCCCGCATCACTTCAAATTCGATTTCTTTCCAGCCGGCGACGCTTGCCTCTACCAGGATTTGCGAGATGGGGCTGGCTTTTAAGCCGCGTTGAGCTGTGATCCGCAATTCTTCCTCATTGTTTGCAAAGCCGCCGCCCGTGCCGCCCATCGTGTAGGCAGGGCGAACCACAACGGGATAGCCTATCTCATGGGCAAAGGTAAGGGCATCAGCTACTGTGGAGACGATGGCAGATGCGGGAATAGGTTCTCCCAATAGTTTCATGGTTTGCTTAAAATGGTCTCTGTCTTCGGCGCGAATAATCGCATCAAGAGGGGTACCCAGCATCCTAACACCATATTTTGCCAAGACGCCCTGTTCTGCTAAATCTTTGCCGGCGTTTAGCCCAACCTGTCCTCCCAGCGTGGGCAGCAGGCCATCCGGGCGTTCCTTGGCGATAATTTCCGTCAGAGTGGAGATTTGCAGCGGTTCAATATAAACTCTGTCTGCAATATTGGTATCTGTCATAATCGTGGCAGGGTTACTGTTAACGAGAACGACCTCAATTCCTTCTTCTTTGAGGGCACGGCAAGCCTGCGTCCCCGCGTAGTCGAATTCGGCGGCTTGGCCGATAATAATGGGGCCGGAACCGATAACCAGCACTTTTTTAATATCTTTATGTTTGGGCATCATGTTACCTCCTTTTTTCTAGTTAAGCTTCCATCAGCGAAAGGAAGCGTTGAAAGATATGCGCTGAGTCACTCGGGCCGGGAAATGCTTCGGGGTGGTACTGGACTGAGAAAATAGGCAGAGAGTTATGCCTGATGCCTTCGACTGTCCAGTCATGCAGGTTGCGGTGGGTGACAGTAATATCTAAGCCCGTGAGCGTTTTTTCGTCAATAGCATATCCGTGATTTTGAGATGTGATTTGTACTTTTGTGCTTTCCAGATCTTTCACCGGTTGGTTTGCGCCCCGATGACCGAATTTTAGCTTATAGGTGTCTGCGCCCAAGGCAAGAGCGAGAATTTGATGGCCAAGGCAAACACCAAAAAGCGGCAGTTTGCCGATTAGTTTTTTGACAGTCAGAATAGGTTGTTGCGCATCTTTTGGGTCTCCGGGACCATTAGAGAGCAGCATGGCGCTAGGTTTTAAGGCAAGAATTTCTTCGGCTATGGTCATGGCCGGGACTACGACTACCTCACAACCGGCTTTGCTGAGATTTTTGACGATGCTTTGCTTTAAGCCGAGATCTAGGACGACTACCCTTGGACCGTCGCCATCAATCGTGTAACGCACCGGGGTGGTTACTTCGTTTAACAAATTTTGCCCGGAGAGGGCCGGTGCTGTGCGGGCTCTCTTCACCAATTCCTGGTCGTCCAGCTCTTCAGTGGAGATAACTCCGCGCATAGCGCCTGACTGCCTGATGATTCTGGTCAATGCCCGGGTATCAATCCCGGAAAGCGCCAGGATATTGTTCCGTTTCAGGTATGCAGAGAGTGTCTCTGTGGCACGCCAGTTATTTGGATGGTTGCAGGCTTCCCTGACCACAAATCCACGCAGAAAAGGCTGTCTTGACTCAAAGTCGACAGGGTTAATGCCATAATTACCAATTAATGGATAGGTCATCGTCAAAATTTGGCCGCAGTACGAAGGGTCAGTCAAAATTTCCTGATAGCCGGTCATGGCAGTATTAAATATCACCTCGCCTGCACAACTCCCACTGGCACCGAAGCCCTCGCCGTAAAATATTTCACCGTTTTCCAGAGCCAAACGAGTAAACATGTTTGCTTCCCTCCTGTTTGTTTTTTGCTAAGAACGGCATGAAAAAAGCTAACCTAGCAGCTAAAAAATAGCCGCTTCGGTTAGCCAGGTTTTAGATCAAAGCCGTGCATGGGCGAAGCCTCCTTTTTAGCCTCTCAGGACTAAGTTAAAGGTGCTTAAATCTTCCTCATTCTATCAAACTGCCAAGCGCCTTGTCAAGGTCTAGAAATGCGCCTCAGCTGGCCCTCACCCCTGGGCCTCACATGAGGCCGGCCCTCACCCTAGCCCTCTCCCATTGCTAGATGTAGGAGGTCAGATGTCGGACTCGTTTGAATCGGCGAAATAGCCGATTCACAGACACCAATGGGAGATGAGGGTTGTTGAGATGGGAGAAGGGAACACTTATGCCCTCGCTCGTGCCACGTAGGGGCGGGTTTCAAACCCGCCCAAGCAGATGGAAGATGCTTTTTACAGGGTAGGCTATTTTCAGGGTAGACACCCATGCCCCCACAAAGACGGGGGCACCATCAGAAGGATGAAAATGCGTCCTCACGCTGC
>JAGXTN010000118.1 GCA_018333455.1 Dethiobacter sp.
TCTTCTTCTATTATAGCATAAAAAGGCCGCAAAACCCAGTGTTTATAGGCTTTTATAGGTTATTTTCTGGTCTTTTTGTTTTTCATAAATTCCATATATTGGGCGAGTTATTGCAGTGGAATCATATAAAAATATTTCTTGTCATTAAAACCAGATGATACAAAATGGTTATGTCAACTAAACTTGTATAAATGAGCTGGTTCAGGTTAACTTAAAAATACGATTGAATGCAAAATTTTTGGAGGTGATTTCTCCGACTGAAGCAGGATAGGAGTGATAACTGCGTGAAAGATCTTGATCGCCGGCAGAAGCTGGCCTTGGCGATACTGGGAGCGCTCTTGCTTGTAGTAGCAGCATTTCCATGGAGAATCTGGGTTAACTTGCAAAATGATGTGCTGATTCTAAAAGGCGAACAGTATTATGTTAACATCTCTTCCCCCCTTACCGTGCAGGTAAAAGGTGATAAGGACGGCGTGCTCGCCCTCAACGGTTATCCTATATCCTCGGAAGCCAGCAGCCTAAGCCTGTTATCACCCATTCAGTTTAGCGCGCAAGGGATTGGTTCAGTAAACTTGGAGTTTCGCTTGTTTGGTTTAATTCCCCTCCGTCAGCTTACCGTTAATGTTTTGCCGGAAATAAGGTTGGTGCCAGGCGGCCATTCAATCGGAATTAAATTGCATAGCGCCGGCGTGCTGGTAGTCGGCCACCATCTTGTCCAGGGTGAAGGAGTTTCCCTTTCCCCGGCAAAGGAAGCTACCATTGAAATAGGCGATTTAATCTTAGCCATTGACGGGCTTGTGCTGGAAGACGCAAATCAAGTGGCAGAATTGATTGCGAAACGTGGCACCGGTCAACGTACGCTGGTTTTTGAAATTAAACGTGGCGACCAGCTTTTAAAAAAATCGGTGAAGCCAATCCTTTGTCAGGAAACAAACAGGCCTAGAATTGGGCTCTATGTCAGAGATTCGGCTGCGGGAGTAGGTACGCTAACGTTTTATGATCCGGAAACACAGCTTTACGGCGCATTGGGTCATGTAATTACAGACGTTGACACTAATCAACCTATAGAAGTAAAGGATGGCAAAATTGTTAAGGCAAATATAGTCAACGTAAAAGCGGCGAGGCGCGGAGTTCCCGGTGAAAAGACAGGAATTTTCCAGGAAACAGATGAAATGCTGGGCAATATTAGCAAAAACAGTACATTCGGTATTTTCGGAAGCCTCACTCAGCTTGGCACTGTTCCAGGCAGCAGTAGTTATGCGCTGCCAATGGGCTTGATGTCCCAAATCAAAACGGGGCCAGCAGAAATTCTCACCGTTTTGGAAGGCGACGAAATTGAGCGATTTGCAATCGAAATTCAAAGAGTATACCGCCAGACAAAACCTAGTGACAAAGGAATGATTATCCGCGTAACTGATGAACGTCTTTTGGAAACAACAGGCGGGATTGTTCAGGGGATGAGCGGAAGTCCCATAATCCAAGATAATCGGCTTGTAGGGGCTGTAACCCACGTCTTTGTTAACGACCCAACCCGCGGTTACGGGATCTTTATCGAATGGATGGTGTTGGAGTCAGGCATCTTGACTGCAGCTTTTGAAAATGTATGAGAAACACGCCTTTCCTCCCAGGCGTGTTTTTTTTATTTTGTCAGTTTTAGTAAAAGGAATATTTAACCAAATGTCGAATATTTCAAGTGGAGTAAACAGAGGCTTTTGTCAAAAGATCATATTTTTAGGAGGAGAAGTAGATGCTGAAAGTATTTATTGCTGATGATAACAGAGAATTTAGCGACTTACTGATTGAGTATCTGGAACAGCAACCTGATATTGACGTTGTGGGGAAAGCCTACAATGGTAAGGAAGCGTTGGACTTAATTGCTAATAACCCTCCCGACGTGCTGCTTTTGGATATAATTATGCCGCATCTTGATGGGCTGGGTGTTCTGGAGCAAATCGGTCAGATGAAGAATAGGCCCAAAGTGATTATGCTGACTGCCTTTGGGCAGGAGGATATAACGCGGAAGGCTGTTGAGCTTGGCGCCTCCTATTACATATTGAAGCCGTTTAATATGGATGTTTTGGCAGAAAGAATTAGGCTGCTAGCTAACGGACAGATAGCTGCTCCCAGCGTGAACGGGCTGGCGCGCCCGGCAAAAAAGACGAGCCTGGAAGCTGATGTAACAAGTGTAATCCATGAAATAGGCATTCCTGCCCATATTAAAGGCTATCATTATCTGCGTGAAGCAATTTTGATGGTGGTGGCTGAAGTAGATTTGCTGGGCTCTGTAACAAAAATTTTATATCCTCGGATTGCAGATAAATTCGATACCACAAGTTCCCGCGTAGAGCGTGCCATCCGTCATGCCATAGAAGTAGCCTGGTCGCGCAACAACATTGAAACTAGCAAGAAATTTTTCGGCTATACAATCAATACGGAGCGGGGCAAACCTACCAATTCTGAGTTTATAGCCTTGGTTGCCGATCGGATGCGCTTATTCGGCAAGGGTATGCATTAAGAGAAATAATTGCTTGATTCTTATTTCTGATATAATACTATCAGGGAGAGGAGAGGACTTGGTGAATATCAAGCCGTCAACCACGTTGAGGAACGAGTATTCAAAAATAGCGGAACTTGCAAAAGTGACAGGTGAGCCAATCGTCATCACCAATAAAGGAGAGGCGGATCTCGTTGTTCTGAGTGTAGACGCTTTTGAGGAAAGAGAAAAAATGTTTCGTCACAGAGACAAGGTATACAAGGCGGAAGTTGCGCGTTTGAACGGCATGCCCACTTATACTCAGGAGCAGATCCATGCGGAGTTGGAGGCTCTTTATGCAGCCGCCGATAAGTAAGCTGATCTATCTTGCACCGGCAAGAGAGGATATCCTTGATATAGCCAGATACCATCAAAGTGTTCGGCGGCGGCATTTACATTTATCGTTTAGTCAACGGCAAAACAGATTATCCTAAGTTGCTCAAATAGTTAAAAGATGATTTTGTCCCCGGTTGAAAAATCGAGGACTTTTTATTTTTGTGTAGACAATTATGCCGCCTGCGGTACCAGCGGAAGGATGAAAATAATTCATCACTCTGCCCTTACCCTAGCCCTCTCCCATTGCTAGATGTCGGAGGTCAGATGTCGGACTCGTTTGAATCGGCGTGCGAAATAGCCGATTCATAGGTATCAATAGGAGAAGGGAATTGTTGTGATGGGAGAAGGGAACACTTAGTCTCTCGCTCGTACCACGTAGGGGCGGGTTTCAAACCCGCCCAAACAGATGGTAGATGCTATTTTTAGAGTTATCCGGCTAAAAGCCGCGTCCTATCCTGAGTAAAATTAGATGCAAAATCGTTAGTGCATTGAATTTATTCTTGCTCTGGAATATAATTGTTATATAGTTTTGGAGGGACGAATTATGCATTTTATGTCTGCTAAAGAGACTGCTGATAAGTGGAATGTATCGCAAAGGCGTATTGTACTCCTTTGCAAGGAAAACAGAATACCGGGCGCAATGATGGTAGGTCATAAGTGGATTATTCCAGCAGATATTGAAAGGCCGGATGATGCTCATAGTGCAATTTATCTGCCCAACAGCACTCTGTACATAAAGACATTTTTGAAATGGGCTGGTGGCAAGGCACAGATTTTGAGCGAAATACAATCGAAATATCCACAAGGGTTGGGGAGTTCAATTACAAAATACGCTGAGCCATTTGTCGGCGGCGGTGCCGTTCTGTTTGATATTCTAAACAAATATGAACTTGATGAAATATATATTAGTGACATCAACAGTGAACTAATTTTAACGTATAAAAATATTCGCGACCATATAGACGAGTTGATTTTGGCTTTGCATACTCTCCAAGATGAATACTTCGCCTTGGATATTTGTAAACGCAACTCCTATTATTATGACAAGCGTGAGCGGTTCAACCTTCTTAAAAAGATAAAGAGTGAATCAGTCGAACTTGCCGCTTTGTTTATTTTCTTGAACAGGACATGCTTTAACGGTCTCTATCGAGTTAACAGCAAGGGAGAATTTAATGTCCCGATGGGAAGTTATAAGAATCCTACTATCTGCGAGGAAGCGAACGTGCGAGCAGTTTCAGAAAAATTGCAAATGGTAAATATTGTCTGTGGTGATTATAAGAAGTCGAGACAATTTATCGATAGTCGGACTTTTGCCTACTTTGACCCGCCTTATCGTCCGCTTTCTTCAACTTCAAGCTTTACGTCTTATGCACAAGGCGGTTTTGATGATAAACAACAGGCAGAGCTGGCACAGTTTATTGACGAAGTAAGCGAAAAAGGAGCGGCGGTGGTAGCCAGTAACTCTGACCCAAAGAACACTGACGAAAACGATGACTTTTTCGATAGACTTTACGCAAAACATAATATACACCGCATCAGTGCAATGAGAATGATTAATTCCGTGGGCGAAGGGCGTGGCAAGATTAGCGAACTACTGATCACTACTTATTAGAAGGGGGAAACAGTGGTGCGAGATTTTTCAGAATGGCTCTTAAAATTCAAAGTGAGTATATCCGATTATGGTTACTATGTGGATTTTCCGAAGATCCATAGGAATGTTGAAGATATTAAGGTTGAGCTGAATATTCTTAATTCGCTCATTGGTTCACGGAATATCGAAGTAGATTTCGATAAACTGATAGCGAGATACCCTGAAACGCTGAAATGTATTCCCTTGCTTCTTGCAGTTAGGGGTAGTGAGATCTATACAATTGACGGTGAAGGGGAATTTCTGTACTCTTTTAGAAAAATGAATTATTCCGTAGAACAATACAAGGTATTTATGCGTAAAACAGGATTATTCAATCTTATGGAAAAGCATATCTTCGGCAGTTTAGTAGACTATGCCACCGGCGTGGAAACCGGGCTGGATTCTAATGGTCGAAAAAATAGGGGCGGTCGTCTGATGGAGAGTCTTGTGGAGTCGCATCTGAAAAAAGCAGGATTCCAGCTAAACGATACATACTTTAAGGAGATGACGCGCAGCACCATAGAAGCTCGCTGGAGAATTAATTTATCAGAAATATCCAGTAAGGGCAAAGCGGAAAAACGGTTCGATTTTGTGGTGAAAACACTCTCTATGACTTATGGTATTGAAGTCAATTTTTACAGCGGCGGCGGCTCCAAGCTGAATGAAACTGCCAGAAGCTATAAAGCGTTGGCTCAGGAATCCGAGCGGATACCTGACTTTGCGTTTGTATGGTTTACCGATGGTCAGGGATGGAAAAGCGCACGAAATAACCTTAAGGAAACATTTGACATCTTGGAGCATGTCTATAATATAGACGATTTGGAAAACGGAATTATGGGCAGGATTTTCCAATGATTAAGAAATGGGAGCCGGATAACTTTGAGTTAGAAATTAATACTGTGTGGAGTTTTCCAAACCGGGGGAACTGGGCTACACACGACGCTAAGTATCGCGGAAACTGGTCACCCTACATCCCAAGAAATCTTTTGTTGCGCTACTCGCAGGTGGGCGATTTGGTTCTTGACCAGTTTGCCGGGGGCGGCACTACACTTGTTGAAGCGAAATTGCTTGGCCGAGACATAATAGGTGTGGACGTGAATCCTACCGCTTTAGAGCGTTGTAAGGAAAAAACGGCCTTTGAATACCCCAATGCCGGTCAAGTTACTTTTCACCAAGGCGACGCACGCATGCTCGATTTTTTGACTAATGAGAGTGTGGACTTTGTCTGCACCCATCCGCCGTATGCCGATATTATACAGTATAGCGAGAACATATTGAGTGATTTGTCGCATTTAGCAGTCAATGAATTCCTCTTGGAAATGGAGCGCGTTGCTTCCGAGTGTTATCGTGTTCTGAAAAGGGACAAGTTCTGCGCCGTCCTAATGGGTGATACCAGGAAAAAAGGGCATGTGGTGCCAATGAGCTTTGAAGTTATGAAAATTTTTGAACGCGCAGGCTTTAAGACAAAAGAAATAATCATTAAAGAACAGCATAACTGCAAAGCTACTGGATACTGGAAAAGCAACAGTGTTAAGTATAACTTCCTACTGCTGGCGCACGAGTATCTATTTGTGTTCAGGAAGTAGAGTGGAAAAACGGCTTTTAGGCAGCAGTGCCTAAAAGCCGTTTTCCATAATTTGAAGTATGCTAAGCATGTTTATTTTTTGTGCAGGCAAAATCATCCGGTTTTTTTATAGGGCGATGTAGGGGGATTTCCCCTGACAGGATGATTAAAGTTTTATTTTGGCGAGGATTGCTTCCACCGCTTGTACTGCTGCTGATTCATCGGGCAAATCAATTAATGCTTTGCCTTTGACATCAAATTGGGCAACCAGCGGATCTAGCGGCACCGTTCCGATTAAGGTGAGTCCAGTCTTTGCAATTTCTTCCTGCAAGTCTTCCACTTCATTGCCCATTACTTTGGTAACTACTAGGTAGATTTCCTTCACGTCCAAGTTTACACTTTTAACAATATCATAGACACGTGTGGCGGAGCGGATACTGCGGGCTGCTGCATCGCTTACCACTATTAGTGTGTCAACATTGGAAATAATCCTGCGGCTGAGGTGTTCCAACCCTGCTTCGTTGTCAACCAGCACATAGTCGTAGTTGGCGCGCAGTTTTTCCAGATGTTTGCGTAATAAATCATTGGGATAGCAGTAACACCCTGAGCCTTGAGGGTTTCCCATCACAAGCAAGTCATACGCTTTGCTTGTTTCCACCAGCGCGTCCTGCATTTTAAACTCAATATACATTTCTTTAGTCATGCCGCTGGGAATGGCTTTTGGGTTTTTTGTGTCTTCCAGCAGGCAGGACATGGTATTTTCCACTTTCAGCCCCAACGCTTCGTTCAAGTTGGCATTCGGGTCGGCATCAACTGCCAAAATAGATGTGCCCGCTTTGTTCTTTTGGAGGTAGCGTAGCATTAATGCTGTGAAAGTGGTTTTACCTACGCCTCCCTTACCGGCAATAGCAATTTGTTTCACTTAGAAATCCTCCCTGTCAGTAGATAATTATTTTTTGCCGGATAACCTTTTCGAGGTCAGACAGCGTATTGCATGGGAACATGCGCAGCACACCTTGAAACGAGCGGACTGATTTGCTGCTTAGCCAGTCGCCACGAGGCAATGTATTTAACAAGACAACATCTTTTACTATTCTTTTTATTAGTGACAATTCCTGCAACGTTTCGTCAAGCGCCATGGTTTTTGTATCGCTCACAATCAAAAGAATACTGTGTCCGGTTAAAAGGTCAGGGTATTTTAGGCGCAAATTCTTTAAGGCAGCACCCAGGTTTGTGCCGCGGCCCCATTCTTTTGAACGGTTAATTACTTCCAGCATTGTAGATGTAAAATCATCTCCGTGCTGAAAATACTCGGTTACCCGTTCTAAGTCCTCGGAAAAAATAAAGCTTTCAATTTGGCTGACCACATCATTAATACCGTAAATAAACTGGAGTACAAAGTTGGCATAACGAGCCATTGATCCTGACACATCACAGAGTAAGACAAGCCGCGGTTTTTGCGTGCGGCGGCTGCGGTAGCGCAGTTTAAGCAGTGTGCCGCCAAAGCGGATATTGTGCCGAATAGTTTTTCGCAGATCTAATTGTTGCCGTTTTTTACTTTGCCGATAACGGCGAGCAAGGCGGGTCACCATTTGTCTCGCCAATTTACGGATCAGCGCTTCTGCTCGGGGCAGATCTTTATCGGCGATATTTTGCATGTCCTCCTCAAGAAGAGCAGGTGAGTAGTCTCCACCGTTACGGACTGCGCTTGCTAACAGAGCATTTAGTTCTTGATCGCCTGTTTGGGGTAAAGGGGAAAGGTTAAGTTGGTTGCGGAGGCTTTTGCGCCAGTACGCTAAGGAACTTTTGACCACACTTTCCAGAATCGGCTGGAAATGCTGTTCTATATTTTTCCCTTCAGCCGTTTTTTTTATATAGTCGAGCAGCTTTTCTTTGTCTTTTTCCGGCATGCCGGAGTAGACCGTTTTCTCACTGTCTGATAGTTTCAGGGGCATACCTTGGAAAGTCAGTTCTTCCGTAGCTTTAGCCAATAGTTGTTGGCGTTGTGTTTGGTCTTGCCGATGGCGGGTATAATCTTTCTCTTTAGCTTCAGGTGGGGCAAAAAAGAGGGTAAATGCTTTGTCGAACAACTGCTGTTCCCCGGAACGTTTAACTAAGGTGGCTTTCAATCCGGCTCGCACCGCTTCCCTGTCAGAGAGATCAAGCAAAGAGAGGGCATTTAGCGCGTCGAGAACTTCGCCGCTGCCAATGCGAATCCCGGCGTAGCGCAACATGTGAATAAAACGGACCAGGTTAACTTCCAGGTAGTTTTCCATAATTGTTACTTCTCCGTCCGTGCGTATTCCACCAGCCGGCCGGAACCAATATTTTTATTGAAAGATAGCAGATCTGCTTTTGTTTTGAGGAGCATAGCCATGGTCTGCTCTATGACCACAAGATTAAGGCGATCTTGATCTAAAGCCAGAATCGCTCTGACCCAGTCCAGAGTTTCCGCAATAGACGGTTTTTTCTTGATTTCCTGACTGTCTCGGATAAGCGATACTGCTCTCGCTACTTCCAGAGACAGTTTTTCTCCTACTGTAGGGATTTTAGCGCGGATGATGGCAACTTCCCGTTCTACCGTGGGATAATCTAGGTATAAATAAGCGCAGCGACGTTTTAACCCGTCGGAGAGCTCTCGTTCATTGTTACTGGTTAAAATTACCACCGGAATTTGGCGCGCACTAATGGTACCCAGCTCAGGCACTGAAACTTGAAAGTCAGAAAGCACTTCAAAAAGGAATGCTTCAAATTCCTCGTCAGTCTTGTCAACTTCATCGATTAAGAGCACCACTTGTTTATCTGCCTGAATGGCTTTTAGGAGCGGACGTTCCAAGAGATATTCCAGTGAAAATAAGTTTTGCTCCAGGTCTTCGGTGCAGGCCGTTTCTTTAGAAATTTGAATTTTTAAAAGCTGGCGCTGATAGTTCCATTCATAGAGGGCTTTATTTTCATCAAGGCCCTCATAACATTGCAGACGAATCAAGTCGGCTTCAAGCACTTGGGAGAGCACTTTTGCCAGTTCAGTTTTACCGACACCGGGAGCCCCTTCAACTAAGAGTGGCTTTCCTAGCTTAAGGGACAGAAAGACTGTAATAATCACGTCTTCATCTGTGATATAGCCTGCGCTGAGAAATGCTTTACGCAGGTTAGCAATCGAGACATCCAAATTTCTCACCCCTCCACTTGAAACTGCTATTATTATACCAATTGAAACAGCGTGCGCATATGACATGTAGCACATTTCAAAAATATTTCGTGATTTTTAGTTTGTATTTTGCTTTTCTTAGAGAAATAAGCGTTTTTTTTCTATCTTACAGTTGCATACTAAGACAAAAGCATTTTTGGAAGGGCAAGTCAATGAGTTTAAAGACTTATGGTCAGGTGAAAAAAGGGAAAAAAACAAAACTGCTGGTCAAACGACTGCAGCCGGGAGATTTCGCGCTCATTGATCATCTTGATCTAGATGAAGTTGCGGCTGAAGCGTTGTGCAAGCAAAGAGTGAAGGCTGTAATTAATGTTGATTCATCTATTTCCGGCCGTTATCCAAATAATGGCCCGGCAAAGCTGGCAGACGCGCGGATTGTTCATTTAGATCAGGCGGGGGCAGAACTCTTTGCAAAGATAAACGAGGGGGATCTGCTCTCTCTTCAAGGCGATAGTATCTGGCGCGGGTCTGAATTATTGGCTAGGGGACGCGTGGTGGACAAAGCGCTGATTAGTCATCAACTAGTAGCGGCGGAAAAAAATTTGGCTAAATTGCTGGACGATTTTGTGCAAAACACGTTGGAATACGCTTTGAAGGAAAAAGAATTGATTTTAGGCAGGTTGGATTTGCCCGCTCTTGTCACCTGTTTTAAGGGCAGGCATGTGCTGGTGGTGGTAAGAGGCCAGTCCTACCGTGAGGATCTCCAGGCTGTCAAGCATTATATTGATGAAGTTAAGCCAGTGTTGCTGGCTGTGGACGGAGGAGCAGATGCCCTGCTTGAGTTTGGTTATATTCCTGACTTGGTAGTAGGTGATATGGATAGCGTGAGTGACCAAGCACTGAAAAAGGCGCGGGAGCTGGTTGTACACGCCTATGCGGACGGCCAGTCACCCGGGATGGAGCGGCTAAAAATGCTGGGCTTGGCCGCCGTCATGGTGAAGGCAGCGGGAACCAGTGAAGATATAGCCTTGTTGCTGGCTTACGAAAAAGGCGCAAAACTGATTGCGGCAGTAGGCACTCATTCCAATATGATTGACTTCCTGGAAAAAGGGCGTAAAGGCATGGCCAGCACTTTTTTAGTTCGGCTTAAAGTTGGCAGCCGGCTGGTGGATGCGCGAGGAGTAAGTCAGCTTTACCGTGCACGAATCTCCGGACGCTCAGTTGCTTTACTTGCGCTTGCGGCCAGTATTCCTTTTTTGGTCCTGGCACTGGCCAGCCCTATTATTCTCCATATTTTTCGCCTAATTGTGATGCGGCTTGGCATGGGGCATTAAGGAGGTCCGCCATGTTTCGGATTAAAGATCATGTTATTTCTTTAGTGGCCGTATTTCTGGCTCTTGGCCTAGGTATTTTAATTGGCACAACTCTTAGTGATGAAATGCTAATTACACAGCAGCGGCTGCTGATTGAGCAGATGACAAAAGAGCAAAAGGGCTTGCGGGAAGAGCGGCGAGCCATGGAGGCTCGCCTGCAGACTGTCGTCCATGATTTATCCTTGTGGAAAAAGTATCAGGAAGCACTATACCCTATTTTGGTTAGCGGCGCGCTAACAGGCAAACGGGTATCTGTAATTGTGCATGGAGCAGAAATGCCTCCGGGAGTGCTGGAGATACTGAGGGATGCCGATGCGATTCTTTGTAATTTAATCCGCATTAGAGAGCGGCAAGCATTAAATGACACTGCCTCTGGAGTGGGAGCAGCTTTGGCTGCGCTCACAGCAAATGAATTGTTAACGGCAGAAATGGAGGAATCTCTTGCTCCATTTCTTGCAGATGAGCGTATTCTGCTGGAACAGCTAGATAGAGGCAAACCTGATGCCGTCATTTTGGTTTTGGGAGAACTGGAGTTTACGGATAAGCGTTTGGTTAATGAATTGGTTGCCGGATTGCCCCAGGATCGCTTTACGGTGGTCGGGCTGGAGTGGAGCAGTGTCAGAGCTTCACTTTTTGGACAATTAAGAGCTGCGGGGATTTCCACCATTGATAATGCTGACACAGTTTTTGGACAGGTTTCCCTGCTCGCAGTCCTCCGGGGGAATGCGGGGAACTTTGGGATTAAATCGTCGGCGGAGCAGTTGATGGCAAATTTTTGAGGTGGCAGATGGCAATTTCTGCAATTATTCCGGCGCTTAACGAGGAAGCGAGCATAGGCAAGACAGTAAAAGCTTTGCGGCTGGTCAGTGAAATTTCGCAAATTATCGTGGTGGATGATGGCTCCCGTGACAGAACTGCTGCCGAAGCAGAACAGGCGGGCGCAGATTATGTCTTGGTTTTGGCAGAGAACAGAGGCAAAGGAGGTGCGTTGGCGGCAGGGGTGGAGCTTGCCCATGGCGAGATATTCTGTTTCGTAGATGCAGACCTAGGTGCAACTGCCGCAGAGTTTGTTCATCTCGTAAAACCAGTTTTGCAGGGAGAGGCAGACATGGCGGTAGCACAGTTTCCTGCCGGCAGACGTTCTGCCGGCTTTGGGCTGGTAAAAAGGTTAGCTTCCTGGGGAATTTATGCCCTTTCCGGTTATCTGCCTGCCTCGCCTCTTTCCGGGCAGCGAGTGCTCCAACGCGGGGTTTGGGAAAAAGCGGTATCTTTCCGGGATGGTTTTGGTGTAGAGGTGGGTTTGACAGTAGCTTGTGTGCGGCACGGGTATACTGTGACTGAAGTTCCTCTGTCGATGACTCACCGGGAAACGGGACGCAACTGGCAGGGATTTAGTCACCGGGGGAAACAGTTTATCGATGTATCCAGGACATTATTTCGGTTATGGGTAAACAGGCGGGAGAAACCGGAATGACAACCCTAGTGTATCTTGTTGTGAGTTTTGTTGCAGCGCTACTGCTGATACCGTTTTGGGCAGAGCTGATGCGGCTGGTGAGACATCTGGAAGTCAATTATCGTGGCCGTACTATTCCACAAAGTATGGGTGGGGTGTACCCTTTAGTATTTCTGCTGGCTGCAGCCTGGGCTAACCGGACTGGTCTCATCTCGTCGGAATTCCTTATCCGGATGATGATCGTGACAGTGGGGTTCGGAGTTCTTGGTTTAGTGGACGACATTTGGGGTGACGGTAGCGACAAAGGTTTTGGCGGCCACTTCAGAAGATTTTTTAGTTACGGGCAGGTGAGTACCGGTCTTTTTAAAGCTGTTGCCGGGTTTCTTCTCTCTCTCTGGGCTGTGGCAGGGCTCCCAGGATTTTTTCTGCTTATTTTTTGGAGAGCCTTGCTGGTGGCTCTTGCAGCAAATATGCTAAATCTCCTGGATTTAAGGCCTGGACGTTCACTTAAGTTGTTCTTTTTGCTTGCTCTCCTTTATGCCGGCTTAGTGTCTTCTGAGACAGGCATATTATTATTATTTCCTTTCCTGCTGGGTTCTCTGGTGTATTTTCC
This sequence comes from Dethiobacter sp., assembly GCA_018333455.1. GTDB lineage: Bacteria > Bacillota > Dethiobacteria > Dethiobacterales > Dethiobacteraceae > GPS1B09. The sequence continues at coordinate 12,651 of JAGXTN010000118.1, forward strand.
AACGGAAATGGCTGAAAGAGGGATGCTTGGCGATGCGGGAGCCAATGTGTTGGGTGGCGCTTTGGGGTTGACGGTGGTGTTAACAGCACCTGCCATGTTTCAGGTTGCTTTGTTCGTCTTTTTGCTGCTGATGAACATTTTGGCTGAACGGGTCTCGGTGACCCAGTTAATTGCAAAAACGCCATTATTGCACTTTTTTGATTATCTAGGCATAAAAGATGGAGATAAATAGCATCTTTAGGAGGAAAAGCAAATTATTTGCAGAATTATGCAAAATGAAGGAGATATGAAATGTTAAGCCGCCGTTTGGCAGACGTGCTTAGTGTGGCTCCGGCGGGGAGTCATTGTGAAGAACTTTCCATTACTATCGACGGGGAGCCGAGCAAGGCGCTGAATTACGTTTCCCTGACAGGAAAAGTGTCTCCCGGCGACAGGGTAATTGTTAATACTACCGCAGTTGAGTTAGGCCTTGGGAGTGGCGGTTACCACTTTGTGCTGTTGAACATAAAACACTCGGAGCAGGTTCTTTCAGGTGTCGGACATATTTTGAAATTGCGCTACACGCCATTGCAGCTGCGTGTCCTTTCTGTAGAGGAAGAAGATTCTCCCTATCATCACATTATGGAGCAGGCTGCTACCCTTGCAGGCATGCCGGTGGCTGTGGCTGAATTACATAGTATGTTGGCACCGTTTGCTCTTTTACTTAAACAGGAAAAGCCAGGAATCCGCCTCGCCTATCTGATGACAGATGGCGGCGCTCTCCCGGCTTTTTTCAGCCGTTCGCTCTGTGAATTGCGCCGGCAGGAATTAATCTGCGGCACTATTACCACAGGACATTCCTTTGGCGGCGATTTGGAAGCGATTAATGTCTACAGCGGATTACTGGCCGCCCGGCATGTGTTGCATGCCGACGCAGTAATTATCTCAATGGGGCCAGGTGCGGCAGGTACGGGTACTAAGTATGGCTTTAGCGGTTTGGAAACAGGCGACAATATAAATCGTGTTTCCTGCTTAAATGGTCAGGCAGTAATGGTGTGCCGAGTCAGCTTTGCTGATGCCCGTGAAAGGCACAAGGGGATCTCGCATCATACGCTTACCGCCCTAGGCACAGCGGCGCTGGTTAGCGCGCATGTGCCGTTGCCGCTGTTGGCTGCTGCAGAAAACCGGTTTCTTGAGGCACAGCTGAAAGGGGCGGGCTTAGCCGATAAACATGGCATTTTCTACTACGATCAACTTTCTCTTAAAATCTTGGCGGAATACAGGCATTTCTGTTCAACCATGGGTCGCTCGCTGGAGGATGACAGCGCTTTTTTTCTGGCTGTGGCTGCTGCTGCCCGTCACTTGTCAGGCTTATTGACCGGTGTCAGTGCAGACGGGAAAGAATAAAAGCTCGCAGCGTGATGCCGGTGGGGAGTTTGCTTAGATAAACACGAAATTCCCGCACAGTTCCGCTGAAAATTAAACAGTTTCTTTGTTTGCTGGTCTGCATTAATTTTCCTCCTTTACTTTGGACATACCTGAGCATGTCCCAGCATTTATGCTTGATTATATTCAAGTCCGCTCAAATTATGCATCGGAGGAAGCAGGATACAAAAAAACGGCATCTTCGCAACCGGTCATCCTAGGACTATAGGACATAAACGGCAGCACCGAAGCATACACTGTGCCAAAATGGACGGGGAGGATGCGCGTGCTACGAAGCCTGCAGGAGGTACTTGCTGAACACATCAGGTCACAATGGTTTTTGTATTTGTTGGTTGTGCTCATTTTTACGGCAGGAGTGGTGGCTGGTGCGCTTTCTATCCGCCTGCTTGATGAAGTAGAGAGCAGAGAACTAAATGAGTATTTTTACAGTTTTGTTGAATATCTTGCGGGACAGCAACCTATGAGTCAATCGCTGATCTTGCAGCGCTCCGTGCTGCAAAACGGCACATTCATCTTAGTTCTCTGGCTGTGCGGGGTAGTGTTTTTTGGCTTTGTGCTGGCTTTTGGCGTGATTCTTTACCGTGGGTTTACCATCGGATTTACTGTGGGCTTCATGGCGGAACAAAATACGGTGCAGGGAATTTTGTTTGCGGTGGGTGCCGTACTGCCACAAAATCTGCTCTTTGTGCCGCTCACTGTCATGGCGGGAGTTCTGTCTGTTTCCTTTTCTCTGGTGCTGTTACGGCGCCGCATGACAAGAAAGCAAATTCCCTTGGGACCATATTTCTCCCAGTATTCTTTGGCAATGCTTGTGGTGGCCCTAGCTTTTACCTTAGGCAGCTTAGTGGAAGCCATAATTACCCCGGTATTTATGAAAGCAGTAGTATCGTTGCTTTAATTGGTTAAAAGATGATGGCGAAGAGGGTGAGAGAATGATTATTGGTGTGCCAAAAGAGATAAAAATGGATGAAATGCGGGTGTCTGTAGTGCCATCCGGCGTGGAGGCGCTCGTTTCTGCCGGTCATCGCGTTTTAGTTGAAAGGAGTGCCGGCGTCGGTGCCGGTTTCTCAGACCAGGCATATGAGCAGGCCGGAGCGGAACTGATGGTTGACGGACAAGCAGTCTGGGGACAGGCCGAGTTAGTTGTTAAAGTAAAAGAGCCTCTGCCGGTGGAATATGGGCTGATGCGGGCAGAGCAGATAATTTTTACCTTTCTCCATCTGGCTGCAGTGCCGGAATTGGCTGCTGCCCTTGCTTCTAAAAAAGCGGTGGCAGTGGCGTATGAAACTATCCAGCAAGCAGATCGCTCTTTGCCTTTGCTGGAGCCCATGAGCGAGATCGCGGGTAAAATGTCGATCCAAGTAGGCGCCAGGTTGTTGGAAAAGACATCCGGCGGGCGAGGTGTGCTGCTCGGTGGTGTACCGGGTGTGCCCCCTGCCGATGTGGTTATTATTGGTGCCGGCACAGTCGGTCAAAATGCAGCCCGCATTGCTTTAGGGATGGGCGCCCAAGTTAGTATGTTGGATCTGAGCGTACAAAGAATGCGGGCAGTCTATGACTTGTTTGCCGGTCGGGTTATTACGTCCATTTCCAACAGTTATAATATTGCTAAAGCAGTCCGGCACGCTGATTTACTGGTGGGTGCTGCTTTAATCCCCGGAGCGAAAGCACCGCAACTGGTGAGCGAAGAGCTGGTGAAAAAGATGAAAGCAGGTGCCGTAATTATTGACGTGGCTATCGACCAGGGCGGGATCATTGAAACCATTGACCGGATTACTACCCACAGTAGCCCTACCTATGTAAAACATGGAGTGCTACATTACGCTGTGCCTAATATGCCGGGCGCAGTCCCCCGCACGTCAACTTTTGCGCTCACCAACGTTACATTCCCCTATCTCCTCCAGTTGGCTAACAAGGGATATAAACAAGCTTTTGCTGAAAATCCTGTGCTGGCAGCCGGCGCCAACATAGCTTGTGGTTACTATACCCATTCAGACGTGGCACATGCTCTGGGTCAAGTATATACTCCGTTGTCCCGCTGTATTTAAATAGGACGTTGGAAAGCGATTTTGGTATGTTCTAATATTAGGCTTCTTCCATATGCTGATGGTGAAGGGGGATTTGTTATGATTTTGCTGCTTAGCAGGAGGATTTATCGTCTGTTGATCTTTGTTTTAACTATGCTGCTTTTCCTGCCGTTACTCCAATATTATACGTTACTGGCACTGAACCCCCAGTTTGTTCAGTTTGCCGAGCCACGCGGAGCGGCGCTGAAAGTATTGGTAGGAGTAGATAGTTGTGCTGAGGAACAAGGGGCTCTATTTAAAATTTTGGCGTCTTTACATGAATTTTATCAAAGTGGGATATGATTTTCTTGGGATAAAAGGGTTTTTTTGTTAGGCGTGGAATCAAGTAAAAAGTTTGCCGGAATAGAAAAAAAGGAGAGCATGTATGGATAGGACGCTGAAGGACTATATCTACTACGTATCTGTCGAAAAAGGTTTATCAAAAAACACGCTGGAGTCATACAGCCGTGATCTATCCGGTTATTTAAGTTATTTGCAACAATCCGGCATAACTGCAATGGAAGACAGCTCTCGCGGCAATATAGTGGGCTATCTGTTGAATCTGAAGCAGAGCGGCAAAGCCACTACCACCCTTTCTCGAAACTTGTCTTCAATTCGTTCGTTTTATAACTATCTTTTTCAAGAAAAAATGATCGTAGAGAATCCGGCTTCAGACCTAGAGTCTCCTAAAATAGCTAAGAAACTTCCCCGAGTGCTTTCCTTGCAGGAAATGGATTTATTGTTGGATCAGCCGGATCAGCTACACGTGACAGGCGTCAGGGATAAGGCTATGCTGGAAGTGATTTATGCTACCGGTATCCGGGTATCAGAGCTGATTTCGCTTGACACAGGCGACATTAACTTGGAAGCAGGCTTCATCCGCTGTCTAGGTAAGGGCTCTAGAGAACGGATTATCCCCCTTGGTTCGGTGGCAGCCCGCAATGTGGATCGTTACGTGACAGAGGGGCGGCCGAAGCTTGTGCGACAAAAGGGTGAAGATGCGCTATTTGTTAATCAGCACGGAAAAAGGTTGACTCGGCAGGGGTTCTGGAAAATCTTAAAGCAATATGCCCGCACTGCGGGCATTAGTAAAGATATTACACCGCATACTATGCGTCACTCATTTGCAACGCATCTATTGGAGAATGGTGCTGATCTGCGTTCTGTTCAGGAGATGTTGGGGCATGCAGACATTTCCACCACGCAGATTTACACGCAAATGACAAGAAGAAAACTGCGCGATGTTTATGAAAAAGCGCATCCGCGCGCCTAAAGAGGCTAGGAGGCAACCGTGAAGATTAGCAGGATTTTGATTATTGTGCTCGACGGTCTAGGCGTGGGGGAGCTCCCCGACGCCTCATTTTATGGTGATGCCGGCAGCAATACATTGGCAAATACAGCTAAAGCGGTGGGAGGCCTGAGTGTTCCTTTGCTGGAGTCTTTTGGGCTAGGCTGCCTGACAGATGTACTAGGGGTACCATGCAGTACTAAACCGATTGCCGCTTACGGGAAAATGGCCGAGCTTTCCAAAGGGAAAGATACCACCACCGGGCACTGGGAAATGACAGGGATTATTTTGGACAAGCCGTTTCCGGTATTTGCGGACGGTTTCCCGCCGGAGGTGATTGAACCGTTTGAAGCCGCCATCGGCCGCAAAGTGTTGGGCAACCAAAAAGCATCCGGCACAGAAATTATTCAGCTTTTGGGAGAAGAGCATCTTCGCACAGGCTACCCAATTGTTTATACCTCGGCGGACAGCGTGTTTCAGATTGCGGCTCATGAAGAAATTATTCCGCTCGAACTCCTTTACGAATGGTCTGCGGCCGCACGAAGTTTGCTGCGTGAGGAACATGCAGTTGGTCGCGTAATTGCCCGTCCGTTTACGGGCCAGCCGGGAAATTTCCGGCGCACCTCAAACCGTAAAGATTATTCTTTGCTGCCGCCACGGCAAATGCTCCTTGATAGCTTAGTAGCTAACGGTTTTCCCGTGATCGGTATAGGCAAAATTGACGACATCTTTGCAGGGCGCGGCATTACTGTTTCTCACCATAGCAAAAACAATGATGAGGGGATGGCTAAAGTTTTGGCAGCACTGGATCAATTCCCGCAAGGGTTGATTTTTGCCAATCTGGTTGATTTTGATATGCTTTATGGCCATAGAAATGATGCTGAAGGTTATGCTCATGCTTTGGAGCAGTTTGATCTTCAGCTTAAGGATGTTTTAGCAAAATTGCAGGAGAGCGATCTTCTTTTTGTAGTGTCAGATCATGGCTGCGATCCAATTTTTCCCCATACCGACCATACGCGGGAATACGTGCCGTTACTAGTCTACGGTCCACAAGTGCGCCCGGGAAGTCTGGGAATACGTCAGACATTTGCCGACCTGGGCGCCACAGTAGCAGCGCTGTTTGGACTGCCAGCGCTGGAGGTTGGCACAAAATTTACTGCCGAACTCGGGTTGGTTGACGGATGAACGTGCTGGCTATTATCCAAAAAAAGCGGGACGGAAATATTCTTGCGCCGGAGGAAATCAATTATTTTATCAAAAATTATCAGAACGGCGCTATTCCTGATTACCAGGCAGCCGCTTTTTTAATGGCGATCTATTTTCAAGGGATGGATAGCGGGGAAACGGCGGCTTTGACAGAGGCAATCGTTAATTCCGGGGAAACTTTAGATTTTTCCTTGCTTGGCAGGCCGGTGGCCGACAAGCACTCCACCGGCGGTGTCGGCGATAAAACGACGTTAGTTTTGCTGCCATTGCTGGCAGCAAATGGTGTAACCGTGGCAAAAATATCGGGGCGTGGTCTTGGCCACACCGGCGGGACAATTGATAAGCTTTCCTGCATCCCAGGCTTCCAAACAGAGTTGAGTCGCTCCCAGTTTTTAGAGCAGGTGCGCAGTCTGGGCTTGGCGATCATGAGCCAGTCAGCAGAAATGACGCCGGCAGACGGCATGCTGTATGCTTTGCGCGATGTTACTGCTACTGTAGACAGCATTCCGCTGATTGCTTCATCAGTAATGAGCAAGAAAATAGCTGCCGGAGCGCAGTACATAATTCTGGATGTGAAAGCAGGCAGCGGCGCTTTTATGCGCGATGAGCAGCAGGCGCGCCGGCTGGCGGAGGAAATGGTTGCCATCGGCCGTGCTTTAGGCAGAAAAACGGTGGCGCTCATTACCGCTATGGATCAACCGTTAGGGCTTGCTGTCGGCAATCATCTGGAAGTGCTGGAAGCGATTGCTACGCTTAAAGGTGAAGGGCCCAGTGATTTGACGCTGCTGACGATCGAGCTTGGCGCAGAGCTGCTGGTAGCCTGCGGGTTGGCAGAAGAACTGGCAGAAGCTAGGGGAAAATTAGCTGCTTCTTTGCGAGACGGTTCTGCCTTAGCAATGTTTCGTCGTTTTGTGGCAGCCCAGGGTGGGGACCCCTCTGTCTTGGAAGAGCCACAAAATCTAGGTTCTCCTGCATTCAGAGCTGCGCTTCGCTGCACTCAAGCAGGGGTGGTGGCAGGGCTTGATGCCCGAGCAGTCGGTCTTGCCGCAGTGCTTCTCGGCGCCGGCCGCGAAAAAAAAGGTGATTCGATAGATTTGACTGCCGGCATTTATCTGCACAAGAAAATTGGTGATTCACTGCAAAAGGGCGATATTCTTGCTGAACTCTTCACCAGTTCCGCAGGCAGGCTTGTCGCTGCCCAGGAAAAATTGGCTGCTGCCTATTTGATTGGAGAAGCACCAACAGAAAGCTATCCGCTCTTGCTTGGGCGCGTTGAATAATAACAGAAACAGTAAAAATATGTTACCGCCCGCGGGCGGTATATTTTTTTTCTGTTGCCGGAAGATATGAAGAGATATTTAACCTCAAGAAGGAGGAAAAATGATGCGCAAAAAAATGCTTTTGATGTTGGTGCTAAGTTTTCTGATTGTCATATTTGCAGCGGCAAATACTTTTGCCCAAGATTTTAACTTTGCTTCTAAGGCGCAACTCTTGATGGAGACAAACAGTGGAAAAATTCTTTATGAGCATAATATTCACGAAAAGCTCTATCCAGCGAGTGTGACTAAAATCATGACAATGTTACTCGCAATGGAAGCGCTGGAGGAGGGAAAAGTTAAGCTGGATGATTTGATCCCTGTAAGTGAAAAAGCCGCAGGACTTGGCGGCTCACAGCTTTTTCTCGCCCCCGGCGATCGAATCAGCTTTGCAGAAATGATGATTGGTATCGGCGCAGGTTCGGCTAATGATGCCTCCTGGGCCATGGCAGAGTATTTAGCCGGCGCGACTGAAGTTTTTGTGGCCCGGATGAACGAAAGGGCTCAGGAGTTGGGAATGGTAAATACTAATTTCGTCAATCCCCACGGACTGCATGACGAGAACCATTATACTACCGCCTCCGATATCGCTAAAATGTCTTTGGAATTACTTCGCCATCCAAAAATTCATGAATGGATTACCATCTGGTATGACGAGGAGTTTCTGCAAGGCAAGATTAAAAAAAGAGAAGGTGTTTACCTGAGCAATTCCAATCAGATAATACGTTATTATGAAGGCGGGGATGGCCTAAAAACCGGGTTTACCCGAGAGGCAGCCAATTGCGTCTCTGCCACCGCCGCTAGGGAAGGCACCCGCTTTCTGGCAGTCATCCTTGGCGCCCCCGGTCGACCTGCTCTTTTTGCGGAAGCTAGGACTCTGCTGGATTACGGTTTCGCCAACTGGCGGAGCCTGCCGGTAACTGAGCAGGGTGAGGTGCTGGGTCGTGTTAAGGTAGATAAAGGCACAGTTGCAGAAATAGAATTCGTGGCTAAGGAAAGTTATGCCTTGCTAGTCAGAAAAGGGATGAAAGATAAAGTAACGCACGAAATCATTATCCCAATACGCCTGACTGCACCGCTTGAGCGAACGACTCAAATAGGCACTTTGTTAGTTAAGTCGGCTGAAGGAGAAGAGTTGGGGCGAGTGGCGCTAGTGCCTGCGGCTGATGTCCAGAGAGCAAATATAATCACCTTCTTGCGCCGTTTTGTCGGGCACTGGCTCCGCTTCGGCAGATAAAAATTGGGAGCATGATTGCATGCTCCTTTATTGTATGGCAAGCTATAAAAGAGAGCCATAGCCATTCCCCCCGTGAATTTCACTAAAAGGCAGGAGTTTCTAGAGAGTTGTAGAATTAAAGTAGAATTAAAAATGTGAGTCAAAATGAACTGAAACAAAGTAGACAAGGGGGAGAATGCCTGTGGAAATAGTAATGAAACGGGCAGGGAGCACGCTTTTAGTTCGCATGGCGGGTGAATTGGATCATCACGCCGCGACTGGGCTACGGGATAAAATAGACAGTAAAATCACGCTAGGCAATTTAAAAAATGTGATCTTTAATTTCGGCGGTGTTGATTTTATGGATAGTTCAGGTTTGGGCATGGTTCTGGGTCGCTATAAATTGGTATCGGCACAAGGAGGCAAGGTATTAGCCTGTTCCTTGAGGCCGCGGGTGCAACGGGTGTTTGACCTATCGGGTCTGCAGGCAAAAATTCCTGTCTTTTTATCGGAGCAGGAAGCCCTAAAGAATGTGTAGGGGGGAAGCAGATGGATAATCAGATGAAATTAGAAATCCCTAGCAAATCGCAAAACGAAGCTTTTGCTCGCGTTGTAGTTGCTGCTTTTGCTGCGCAGGCTGACCCCACTATTGAGGAGATTTCTGATGTTAAAACGGCGGTGAGCGAGGCGGTGACAAATGCGGTAATTCATGGTTACGAAAACGGTTTCGGCACCATTATTGTCACAGCAGCATTAAACGACAGGCGTCTGCAAGTGTCGGTAACAGATTACGGTGTCGGCATTGCTGATCTGGAACAGGCTCGGGAGCCCCTTTATACCTCAAAACCAGAATTAGACCGTTCCGGCATGGGGTTTACCATTATGGAAAATTTTATGGACGAATTTACCTTGGCTTCTGAGCCAGGTAAAGGAACTACCGTAACAATGGTAAAGGTTTTCAGTCAAATTAAGACCGGACGAGATGCATAAGTGAATTTTATGGATGAGTCAATAAAGAAGCATTTCCCGCTTGTGCGCAGCTTGGTGAAACGTTACTGCGGTGAGTTTGCCGAGGAAGATGATCTTTTTCAGGTGGGCTGTATCGGTCTAATAAAGGCTTTGCGGAAGTATGACTCGGAGCTCGGCACCGCCTTTACCACCTATGCTGTACCAGTCATTACTGGGGAAATAAAGATGTATTTGCGGGGACAGGGTGCGCTAAAATATAGTCGGGCGCTTGCTAGTCAAGCCGGTCGGGTGAAAAGAGTGCAGAATGAATTGGAGCAGCGTCTCGGACGGCAGCCTGCTTTGAGTGAGTTGTCTGATGCTTGCGGTCTTGCTCGAGAAGAACTTTTAATGGCTCTGGACGTGGTTCGCTTACCGCTTTCGCTTGATGCTATTGAGCCGGGAGTACAGGCTGAATTGGCGGTTACGGCAGCAGAGTCAGAGCAAGTCGTGGATCGGCTGGCTTTACGCGAGGCGCTTACTTATTTGCCTGAACGGGAGCGCAGGATTGTGCTTTACCGCTTTTTCCGTCATAAGTCACAGCAGGAAACTGCCGCTATCTTAGGAATCTCGCAAATGCATGTTTCCCGTCTTGAAAAAAAAATAATTAATGAACTAAAAAAACAGCTTGCTTAATAGTTCTTTAGTAGGGCGGTTTTTTAAACCCGCCTGCTAATAGGTTTTCAGGAACGCAGCGTTTTTCACTTGTGGCCTTATATTTTTTTTTCGCTACGGGGAAACTACCGACAAGATAAGGAGGTGAGTAAATGGCTGTTGCAAAAATTATTGAACTTGTCGGTGAATCCAGCAAGGGTTGGGAAGATGCGGTGCAGAGGGCAGTTGCCGATGCATCGAAAACTGTAGAAAATATTACCGGTGTGGAAGTTTGCAATATGACTGCCAATATTGATCACGGTAGAATTTCGGAATACAAGGTGAACGTAAAGGTTGCTTTCGGTGTGCTGGATCGCTAATCGGCTAAACTAACCCTCCGAATCGGAGGGTTTTTAACAGGTATCACGCTCGTACCACCTGCTTGGGCGGGTTTCAAACCCGCCCAAGCAGGTGGTAGATGCTATTTTCAGAATAGCCAACCCATAAAATTTCTGCTCTGAAACAAAAGGGAATAAAAGAACGAAAACTAAAAATAAGAGAAACAAAGGAGGCAAAGCATGGGTGTTCAGGTAGGGATTCCACGCGCGCTGTTATACTATCACTATTATCCTGGATGGGAGGCATTTTTTCGTGCGCTGGGTGCGGAAGTGGTATTGTCAGATGAAACCACAAAAGCAATTTTGGATCGCGGTGTTCGTGACGCCGTTGATGAGGCTTGCCTCCCGGTGAAACTCTACCTTGGTCACCTCGCAAACTTGCGGGATAAAGGGGTGGATTATATTTTTGTTCCCCGTGTTGTTTCCGTGGAAAGGAAAAGGTATTTGTGTCCAAAATTCCTCGGTTTACCGGAAATAGCACGTCATTGTGTGCCTGGGTTGCCGGAACTGCTCGATATCGAAATTAATGTTTACGAGCGGTATCACAAATCTAAACAGAGCCTGGAAAAATTGGCAAGCCGTTTTGGGTACTCAAAGCAGGCTGGCAAGTTAGCTTTACAAGAAGCAAAGGTAGCGCAAAAAGCGTATGAGGCAAAACTTAGGCAAGGTTATACACCGCAAGACGTCTTCAGCGGGAAAGAAAAAAAGGAAAACGGGCGTTTTAAGGTAGCGGTTCTGGGTCATGCGTACAATCTCAATGACCCTTATACCAGTATGGGACTGCTGGAAAAACTGCGTGAAATGGGTGCCGAGGTAATCACAACCGAGATGCTGCTTCCGGAGGAGATTAAGCGGGGTAACGAATTTTTGGAAAAAGACATCTTTTGGACGTTCGGTAAAGAATTGATGGGTGCGGCGTTTCATTTGTTGGCTGAGGGAAACATTCAGGGGATAGTGCTGGTAGTTTCTTTTGGTTGCGGACCTGATTCGCTAATCTGCGAATTGGTGGAACGTGTCTATCGCAGGGAAAAAACGGTGCCGCTATTAATGCTCACGCTTGATGAACATACAGGACAAGCCGGGGTTGTTACCCGCCTAGAAGCGTTTATGGACATGTTGCGCTGGAGGGAAGCGATATGAAAGTGACTTATCCGCATATGGGCTTAATTTCTATTGCTTTCCATGGGCTGTTAAGAGACTTAGGTCTTGATGTGTTGCCGCCGCCCCCGATTACCAAAAAAACGATCAATTTAGGAGTGCTTCATTCTCCTGAATTTGCCTGCTTCCCCCTAAAAGTCAATATGGGTAATTTTATCGAATCCTTAGAATTGGGAGCCGATACCATTGTGATGGCAGGAGGGAGCGGCCCTTGCCGTTTTGGTTATTATGCAGAAGTTCAGCGGGAAATTCTCACTGATTTGGGGTACAAGTTTAAGATGATTGTCCTAGAACCGCCCCAGGAAAGACGTATTTTACTTGAGAAATTAAAAGAGTTGGGCGCGAATCGCAGTTGGCCCGCTATTTTGCGGACGCTGCAGACTACTTGGCGAAGAATCAAGGCACTTGACGAAATTCATGCCTTGAGTTTGCGCATTCGTCCGCGGGAGTTAGTAAAAGGAACCACAACCAAAGCTTATGAAGAAGCGCTGATACGCTTGGCGGCCGCACGCACGCCGCGTGAAGTCAATCAAGGATTGCAGACGGCTCGGGAAATCCTGCGCGGTGTGCCAATTAATACTGAGAAGAAGGTGCTGCGTATTGGTTTTGTGGGTGAGATTTATATGCTCCTCGAACCTTACGCAAATTTAGAAGTGGAAAGAGTGCTCGGCGAGATGGGGGTAGAAGTGGACCGCTCAATTTATATGTCCCACTGGATCAAAGATCATCTGCTGCTTAAATCTCTCGGCTTGGCTGGAAATAAACCGACAAAAAAGGCGGCTGCTCCCTATCTCAATCATTTCGTGGGTGGCCACGGCTGGGAGTCGGTGGGAGACACTGTTCGCTATGCTCAACGCGGCTTTGACGGTGTAATTCACGTCTTGCCATTTACCTGCACGCCAGAAATTGTGGCGCAAAGTATTTTGCCTGCAGTCAGTCGGGAACAGGGCATTCCTGTGATTTCGTTTTCTTTAGATGAACAGTCGGGAGAAGCCGGCTTCCAGACTCGGCTGGAAGCGTTTCTGGATTTGTTAGAACAGCGTAAAAACAGAGTAAAGTTTGTCACGCTAAAATAGCTCTCGATTTAAGGGATGTGCAGGAATGTTTTAGTGGAACAATGCATAATTCCCCTCCTTTGGAGGGGTGCCCGTCAGGGCGCGGTGGTTCATGCCCCGTCAGTTCAGGGGCAAAGCTGTCCCGAATTGGACCACCCCGGTGCTACGCACCACCCCTCCAAAGGAGGGGAATTAGGGTGCTATTTTCATGGTAGACCCCCATGCCGCTTGCGGCACCATCAGAAGGATGAAAATGCGCCACAGCTAGCCCTCACCCTAGCCCTCACCCTAGCCCTCACCCTAGCCCTCTCCCATTGCTAGATGTCGGAGGTCAGATGTCGGACTCGTTTGAATCGGCGAAATAGCCGATTCACAGACACCAATGGGAGAAGGGAA
>JAGXTN010000022.1 GCA_018333455.1 Dethiobacter sp.
CCGGCTGTTAACCGGTAGGTTGTAGGTTCGAATCCTACTCGGGGAGCCAGGGCCCATAGCTCAACGGTTAGAGCTACCGGCTCATAACCGGTCGGTTCTAGGTTCGAATCCTAGTGGGCCCACCACTCCAACAATCTGGCCCCTTGGTCAAGCGGTCAAGACACCTGCCTTTCACGCAGGTAACGGGGGTTCGATTCCCCCAGGGGTCACCATTAGGGCGATTAGCTCAGCTGGGAGAGCGCCTGCCTTACAAGCAGGATGTCGGCGGTTCGATCCCGTCATCGCCCACCATGAAAAGCCGATAGCGGCAGGACGTTTTAGAGCGTCCCGCCGCTATTTTTTTTGCGCCCACCGGTGCCCCATCCCTCTCCACTGGAGGGGAATTATAGAGGCGGACAAAAGACTCAAAGGGTTGACCAGCCAAAGCGGCAGGGATGCTGTTGAATTTATCAGAATTTTGGTGTATACTGCTTTAGGGAAGTATTTTTACCCCTATTCTCTTAGGAACGAGGTTTCAGCGCAGGCGCGGCAGCTCTTGTGGGAAGCTATGGTATTCATAAAGCCCGGCACCTGTTGAGTGTTGGGCTTTTTAACAGAACAATAGGGGGGTAAGATATTTGCCTAATCAACGACCAGTCAGCGCCGACTATTTGTTAAATGAGGCGCCGCGAACCCCAAGTTTTATTACCGGTAGTGAAGCTGTTATGGAAGCTGTGAAACGTGCCAATGTAGATATGGCTATCGCCTATCCGATTACTCCTCAGAGTGAAAGCATGCATCTGGTAGGTGATTTGTACGCGCAAGGTTATTTGAAAGATTATTTTAGGGCGGAGAACGAATTTGCCGTGATGGCAGCTATTCATGGCGCCGCTTTAGGCGGAGGTCGGGTTTTCACTGCCACCAGTGGACCCGGCACACTGCGTGCCATGGAAATGTTTCCGGTGTGGGCAGGCGCCCGCCAGCCCATCGTCTGTGCCTTCATGTGCCGCGGCGTTGCCTTGCCCACGTCAATTCAGCCGGAAAATATTGAAATGAGCATGTTGCTTGATACAGGGATGCTCATGTTTCATGCGGAAGATGGTCAGGATTTCTTTGATATGTTGCTTAAAGCATATGTCATTGCGGAATACCCGGATGTGCACTTGCCGGTGGGGGTCTTTGTCGACGGTTTTTTTGTTACGCACACTCGAGATGCGGTGCTCCTTCCGTCTGCAGAGCTGATGCTTGAACCCTATAACTGCGAGAAAGCACCTGTGCCGGCTTTTGACATGGAAACTCCTCCATTGAGAATTACAAGGGATCCTCTCCTTAATAAAAGCAATTTTATCAGTTATGCCGCGAACGCCAGTTGGCATCAGGAAGTTATTGCCGCTGCCGACAGAGCGCGCAGATATATTAAACGCTATCTCGGCGGCTTATTGGAAGTGGAAAATCCGGACGCGAAGATATTTATTGCCGCATCAGGCACCGCCGTTTCTCAGGGGAGGGAAGCTTTGCAGGCGTTGCAGGAAGCAGGGCTATCTGTGGGTTTGATCAAAATCAAGTCTATTCGCCCGTTTCCGGAAGCAGAAATTGTGGCGGCAACGGAAAAAGCGGAGTTGATTGTTGTTCCTGAATTTAATGCGGGGGGCTGGCTTGCCAGGGAAATCAAAGCGGCAATTTGCGATAATCAGCGGGTGGTAGCAGGGCCACGCGTCTTTGGCGGTATGTCTATGCCTAAAGAGCTGATTATGGAGGAAATCTATCAGGCTCTCGCTAAGCAAAAACAAGGAGGTTCGGCATGTCGATAAAAGTTATTAAGCCGACGGCTGCTTTTGCGAGCCTGCTGCCTACGGAATATCTGGAATTAGTGGCAGACGGCCCTTATGCCTCACCGAAAACCATCAATGATTTGGGTACTTTTAAAGAAATTATTGCAGAGCATCCGCATTGTGCCGGCTGTGGTGTGGCGCTTGGCGTGCGCCTTACGGTGGCTTCCCTGCCTGCACCGGCAGATACATTGATTGTGGGAACTGCAGGCTGCTCTTTTTTTGGTCTCGCCCAAGCCGCTTTAAATTACTCCTGTTCTGCCTTTGGCAACCAAAATGCGGTGGCTTCCGGCTTGAAAAGGATGTTGAAAATCCGTTATCCAGATACAGATAAAGATGTGGTCGTGTTGGTAGGCGATGGCGGCATCGCCGATATTGGTCTCGACCTGACGCTTCATTCCTGGTTTCGGCGCGAAAAGATTGCCACCATCATGGTGGATAACGAAGTCTACGGCAATACCGGCGGACAAGAGAGCGGCATGACCCAGGAAGGGCAGGTGCTGAACATGGCGCCGAAGGGGAAGAATTTTGCTAAAATTCCCGTTTTTGAGCTGGCACGAGTGTCGGGCTGTGTCTATGGTGCGAGGGTGACGGTTGCCAGCCCGAAAAAGATTGGCCGGGTAGTGAGAAAAGCGATTTTGCTCGCCAGAGAAGTGGGTCCCACTTACGTGCAGATCTATACGCCTTGCCCAACCAACTTCAAATTCCCGCCACAGCAGACAATCAATATCGCGAAAAAGGCAGAGGAGGGTTACTATTCTTTCCAGGAGTTTATCAGTGACGACGCGCAAGCTTACTGGGAAAAGAACTTCGCTTCGTCTACCATGTAAATCCGAGGCCGTAGCATATCTCTTGAAAAAAGTCAATATTGATTATGTGGACATTTCAGATATAATAGAAAATAATTTATAACAAGAAATAAAACTGAGAGATTCAGTATGGAGGGATGGTTTTGTCAATTACACCGTATCGAGTGCTGGTGGGGCCGGAAGGCTATCTGCCGCCGGCAGCCGCCAGTCGGGGAATTCTGCTTCCGGAAAAGGGAGAAGCACTCATTGAGGGTGCTATTGTTCCGGAAGAAGAAGCTATGCAAGCAATCGCAACTAAACTACTGAGTGCAAAAAATCCCTTCTTTTTCCCGGGCCCCCAACTGCTCTGGGATTGGAAAGAGGGAGTGGCGCTAAAGGCGCAGGCAGTAAAAAAACTGGCTGACCTAGCCGGGGCACGTGTTATTCCTATGCCGGATTATCGGCCCAAATATCCGATGATTAATCCTGCCGTGGAAATTAATCCCAACCACCCCAATCTGACCATCTGGCACAACAAAATTGATGTGTGCGTCTTTATCGGTGTCCACTGTCACTACGCCAATATGGCGTTAAAAATTATTCGCGGCGGCACAAGCTGCTACACCATTGCTCTCTGCGGCGAAGCAGGCCATGAGGACGCGATGATTTCTCTCTGTTGTATGGGTATGCCGGAACTGGCAAGGCTGACAGAGATTATTCAGTCAATGAAAGGGGAGCAGGCAGCGTGATTGAACAAAGAGTTGTTGCTCCCGAGTATCTGTTTAATGAGGCGGAGCGGGAAGAACAGTTTATAACTGGCAGTGAGGCAGTAAGGGAAGCGATTAAACGCGCTAATGTTGACATGGCTATTTCCTATCCGATTACACCGCAGTCTGAAAGCATGCATCTGGTAGGAGATATTTATGCCGAAGGATATATCAAGGAATATTTTCGGGGTGAAAACGAATTTGCCGTAATGTCGTCAGTCGCTGGCGCTGCCATGGGCGGTGTGCGAGTTTTTACCGCCACCGGCGGACCAGGCACGCTCCGCGCCTTTGAAGCCTTTCCGACGTGGGCGGGCGCACGTCTGCCAGTCGTTTGTGCTTTTATGACCCGCGGCATTAACTCACCCCTGAGCATCCAGCCGGATACGCTGGAAATGGCTTACATGCTTGATACCGGCATTATCATGCTGCACGCGGAAAACTCCCAGGACCTCTACGACATGATTCTGCAAGCATTTATGATTGCGGAGAAGCCTGATGTCCATATCCCGGTAGGCGTTTTTGTGGACGGTTTTTTTATCACGCATACTCGTGACCGGGTGAAGATTGCTCCGCCTGATCTCAAGTTGCCGCCATACAATCCTTACAGTGCCCCCGTTCCTGTGATGGATATGGAAAATCCGCCTATCCGTCAGATGCGGGATCCCTTTGTCATGAAAAGTAATTTTATCAGCTATGCGGCCCATGCTTCCTGGCAGCAGGAAATTCTGGCGGCCGCAGAGCGTTCCCGCCGGCATATTGCGCACTATCTCGGCAACTTGCTGGAAGCTGAAAATGAGACTGCCCCGGTGATGATTGTCGCCTCCGGCACAGCCGTTTCGCAAAGCCGGGAAGCGATTGAGTCAGCCCGCCAGGAAGGCTTGGATGTGGGTCTCGTGAAACTAAAGAGCCTGCGGCCTTTCCCCACAGAGGAGTTAAAGGCAATGACGGCTAATGCTAAAGCGGTGATTGTCCCGGAGTTTAACCGGGTAGGCTGGCTGGCGCGGGAAGTTCGGGCAGCGCTGGAAGCAAAAGTCAAAGTGGTGGGCGGTCCCAGGGTGTTTGGCGGTATGACCATGCCCCCAGATCTGATCCTCGACGAAATCAGGAGGTGCGCCAATGAGTAAGGATTTCCTTCGCATATCGCCTGCCTTTGAGGATGTTATGCCGGCTGAATATCGCGAACTGGTGGCGTCAGGCCCTTACGGCAAGGGTTATGGCATTTCCGATTTAGGCTCTCATAAAGAACTACTGGAGGAACATCCTCTTTGTGCCGGGTGTGGTCTTGCCCTGTCGCTGCGCCTTACGTTGAGCGTGTTGCCTGCTCCGGAGGATACGGTGATCGTAGGTTCCACCGGCTGCAGCGCGTTGGCTTTTCCCCAAGTGGCGCTGCATAACATTCATTCTCTTTTTGGCAACCAGAACGCAGTCGCATCTGGACTGAAGCGCGCTCTGAAGCTGCGTTTCCCCGATAAGCACAAAGATGTGGTGGTAGTCGCTGGCGACGGCGCTACGGCAGATATCGGGCTGGATATGGTGATGCAGTCTTGGTTCCGCGGAGAACTGATCACGACAATAATGTTGGACAATGAAGCTTACGCTAACACCGGCGGCCAGGAGAGCGGCATGTCGCCCAAGGGCGCAGTGCTCTACATGGCACCCAAGGGCAAAAAATTCCAAAAAGTAAATATGCCGGAGCTGGCTCGAGAAGCAGGTTGCGTTTATGTGGCTGCCGTTTCTCCCGCCAATCCCAAGCGGCTGGGCAAAGCGATCAAGCGAGCTATTCTTGTAGCAAGGGAAGTAGGTCCCACTTATGTGCAAATTTTTGCTCCCTGTCCCACCAACTTTAAATTTAAGCCACAAGAAACCATCAAGCGGATCAAGGAGCGCGAGAAGGACGGCACATACCTGATGCGGGAGTATATTTCACCGGAGGCGCAGGAGTATCTGGCTGCCATGGAGGGAGGCACTAAGGATGAATAAAAAAGTGAGCATTCGGATGTCCGGCCTTGGCGGACAGGGCGTCGTTACCGCCGCCCATATTCTTGGCTCCGCCGCCACCCGTGATGGCCTTGTCAGTACGGTAAACCCGTTTTTTGGCGCAGAAAAAAGGCTGGCTCCCGCTGAGAGTTATGTGCGGATTAGCCCGGTACAGATTCATGAACGGGGGGAAGTGCTTTTCCCCAATGTGATTATGATTTTTCATCCCCATGTAATCACGATGGGGAAATGCTACACCATGCCTTTCTTTGACGGTCTGCAGAAAGACGGTATTGTTATCGTCAACGCCGAAGCCTTTCCGGAGATTAGTGCCGATGACTGTCAAGCACTAGCTAAGCTAAATGCAAAGCTCTACTATCTGCCGGCCACTAAGGTGGCTCTGGAAGTGGGCGGGACAGAATTGGCTACCAATATGGCTATGCTTGGCGCTTTTTTAAACGTCACAAAACTTGTCACTGTCGATGCACTTAAAGAATCCTTGGCGGAACGGTTTGGTGGCGGCAAATTTGTTGCATCAGGTACGACAGCTGCTTTGGATGATGTGTTAAGAAGCAAATACGAGAAAGTCAGCCAGCTGATTGAGCAGAATATGGCAGTAGTCGAAGCTGCCGGCGCATCACTCCGCGAATTTGCTGTCTGTTAAGGAGGATAAAGCAATGTATGGTGCTGTTAAGGTAGACGAAGAAAAGTGCAACGGCTGTAAACTATGTGTCTTCTCCTGCCCGGACCCTAATGTGCTTACCTTGTTGAAAACCAAAAAAATTACGGTCAATCAAGACCGCTGCAAGGCTTGCGGCTTATGTGCTTCTGTTTGCCCAAAAGAAGCATTGACGGTTAATTAATTTATGTCTTGAACTAGGAACGGATGGCGGCAGCCCCGTTCCTTTTTTTCGGATTTTATTGAGGATACCCGTCATCACCCGCTTGTCTTCTCGCGCCACAGTTTCTTGAAAAAGCAGGAATTTTTTAATTTTTTACTTGCAGGGAGAAGAGGAAATTATCCTAGCGGAGGTGACTCGGGTGAAACTCACGCCACGCTTGCAGGCTATGGCGGATTTAATTCCGCTTGGCAGTATAGTGGCTGACATTGGCACAGATCATGCTTGCCTGCCTGTTTATCTTATTTTAAACAAAATAAGTCGGCGGGTGGTGGCAAGTGAGCTGAATCATGCTCCGCTACAGCAGGCAAAGGAAACTGTCGCCGCTTTTGATTGTCTGCAAAAAATTGATTTACGGCTGGGTAACGGCCTGCATGTGATCACGGCTGTTGACAAAATCGACACCGTAGTGATTGCCGGAATGGGTGGACAGAGCATCGCAACTATTCTGCGCGATGGCCGACATAAGCTAAAAGATGTGCGGCAGTTAATTCTCCAGCCAATGAGTGAGGAGTCGTATTTGCGCCTGTTTTTAGCGCAGAACGGCTTTGCGCTGGCAGAGGAGGTACTGGCACGTGAGGGCAGGCGTTTCTATGAGATTATTCTGGCTAAAGCCGGGCAGGAGCAGGAAAAAGATCTGTTTCGCCTTTCCCTTGGTCCTAGACTACTTGAGCAAAAGCCGCCCTTGCTGCCGGCATTTTTGGAAGACAAAATTCGCAAACTAAAAGTTGTATATCATAGTCTGCAAAGAGCAGAAAAGGACGATGTAAGCCGCAAACTTCAGGATGTGGCAAGAGAGCTATACTGTTTGGAGGAGGTGCTGACAGGTGTTACTGCAGGCACAGACGCTGATTCATTATCTTGAAGAGCTGGCGCCTAAACGTCTTGCCTTTGACTGGGATCAGGTTGGACTACAGTTAGGAAGTAGCCATGGTACTGTAAAAAAAGTGTTAGTTGCACTCGACTTTTATGAGCGTGTGCTGGCAGAGGCAAGCAGTGTGGGCGCCGATTTTATTCTCACCCACCATCCTTTTATTTTTCGTCCACTTTCGGCAGTGCGAACAGACCTGCCGCAAGGACGTCTGCTTGCGGCCGCGCTGGCGGCAGGCGTGCGTATCTATGCGTCCCATACCAACTTGGATGTAGTCAGCGGCGGGGTCAACGACGCTCTGGCGGCAAGGCTAGGTTTGCATGAGCTCGAAGTGCTGCAAGTAAGAGGGACGCAGTGTTTCGAGAAAATTGCCGTTTTTGTCCCGAGTGGCCATGAAGATAAATTACGCGATGCGCTGGCGGCCGCCGGAGCGGGCTGGATAGGCAGTTATAGCCACTGCACTTTTCAGTCGCCTGGCACAGGCACATTTATCCCATGGGAAGGGACAAACCCTCACATTGGTGAGCAAGGGAAGCTGGAGCGGGTAGCTGAAATTCGGCTGGAAACCATCTACCCCGCAGAGCTGCGTAAGCGTGTAGTTAGTGCTATGCTGAAGGCACATCCCTATGAGGAAGCAGCCTATGACCTCTACCCCTTGTTAAACGCAGGGAAAGCTTACGGGTTGGGCAGGACGGGCAAACTGGAGCAGGCTTGTACGCTGGACGAATTTTGCGCCGTAGTCAAGGAGAAGCTTGAACTAACAACGCTTCGCTTGGCAGGGGAAGCCAAGCAAATAAAAAAGGTGGCTGTTTGCGGCGGCAGCGGCGGAGAATTGCTCCAAGCCGCACAGTTTGCCGGTGCAGATGTTTTGGTGACCGGTGATTTGAAGTATCATCAGGCAAAAGAGGCGGAAGCGATGGGCATAGCTGTAATTGACGCCGGCCATGACGCAACAGAACGTGTGATTATTCCAGTACTTTGCACTTATTTGCGGGATAAATTTGCTCAAGACGGATATGACGTGGAGGTATTAGCCTCGGCTGTGAGTACAGCTCCATGGAAGACATTGTAGAACAGGTGCCTTTTGCCTGTTCTTTTTTATCCGCCAAATGAGGAGGGAAGCTAATGGGAGAACTGCATATTCTTTTCGAACTGCAGCAAATCGATCTGAAACTTGAGAAATTGCAAGAAACATTAAAAAAACTCCCTGTCTTTGAGGAGTTCAAGAACTTAAAGGAGCAGGCTAGCACAGCCAAAGAAGTGTTGGCACGGGCGGAAGGCAAATTACAAGTAAAACTAACAGCGATCCGCAGCTTGGAAGGGCTGCTGCAAGAGGCGGTAGAAGAGCATAAAGAAGTGCAGGCTAGGCTCTATGGTGACGCAGAGCAAAGCGCAAAGGAGTTAGAGAAATTGGAACAGCGCGCAGCCGCACTAAAAATTCAGCAGCAAAAACAGGAGGAAGAATTGCTAATGGCTATGGAGGGAGCAGAAGAATTGACAAAGGCTGTCGCCGTAGCCAAGAGCAAATTCAATGATGCGCATCAAAAACTCCGCGAAAAACAAAAGAGCGGCAATGAAGAAATCAGCCGATTAAAAGAAGAAATCCTTCATTACAAGGAGCAGCGGCAGTTGCTGAGCATGCAGGTAGCAAAGCCGTTACTGGAAGAATATGATGCGCAGCGTCAAAAATTTCTTGGACGGCCTCTTGCAGAAGTTGACAAAGATATTTGTCAAGGTTGCCGCGTCTCCGTGTCATCCATGGTAAAAGCCAAGCTTTATCATCCTGACTGCAAAATCAATTGTGATAACTGTGGCCGTATTCTTTTGCCCCATGATCAATAATAGGGCAAAATCATTTTCTTCCCATTTTTTAACTTTTGACTTCTGAGGCTGAACATGCTACAATATTACTCCTAGAGACAATAAAATGCAAAGCAGGCTGGGCAGTCGCGGGGGCATAATGTCCTCGAGGAAAGTCCGAGCTCCATAGGGCAGGGTGCTGGGTAACGCCCAGTGAGGGTGACCTTAAGGAAAGTGCCACAGAAATTAAACCGCTCTTTTTGGATGTTGGAAGTTAGAGGTTAGAAGTTGGATAGACACCCATGTCGCTCGCGGCATCATCAGAAGGATGAAAATGCGCCTTAGCTGGCCCTCACACTAGCCCTCTCCCGCAGGGAGAGGGGATAAGCTGGGCAGAGGTGACTGTTGGTGGCTATTTTCAGGGCAGAAGAGCTTAGATCCAATTTCCAACTTCCAATTTCCAACATCTAGGAGGAGTAAGGATGAAACGGTGCGGTAAGAGCGCACCAGCGGTCAGGCGACTGGCCGGCTAGGCAAACCCCACCCGGAGCAAGACCAAATAGAGGAGAGTTGACGTTGCTCGCCGATCTCCCGGGTTAGGTCGCTAGAGGTGTCAGGCAACTGCCACCCCAGAGAGATGATTGCCGCCCCGCAAGGGGAACAGAACTCGGCTTATAGGCCTGCTCTGCATTGTCCCTTGAAGCATCGCGTTTTTGACGCGGTGCTTTTTGCATTATAGGACACCAGTCAGGCTTATAAGCCGAGCTCCCGTTGAGTAACACTATTCCCTTTTATGCTTCGTTATGTATATTCTGCAACAGTTTAGAAATTCCTTTTTTATAGCCAATAAAATTTTTGCCACGATAATTTTCTCTAAAATAAGAACATGTGTTACTTTCTGCTACTTTACTCAAAGACAACAAGTTGGTAACACTTTAGGAAATCTATTGTTTCATCAAAAGAAAATCCTTCTTTGAGAGAATACAAAAGAACATTGTCCTGCAAGTTATTTTCATCAAGCGCCATGCCGTTTAGTTTCAAGAGTTCGACGGCTTCCTCCGCAGAAAGCTTAAGTGCAAATATGATGCGTAATAGGGAGCGCTTTGTTGGACGCCTTTTGCCAGAAATATATTTTGAAAAAATAGAACTATCTATTCCAGCCTCGTTCCATACGTAGGAGTAATTGACACCTTTCTTATCTATAAGTTGGGCGAGGTATTTATGAAACACTTTAGGGTTTATGGGAATGTCTTTTGCGAATTGTTCTTTGTGAAAAGCTAGGTTATATAGTACATTGCCAAAACAATTCATTTCAGGCATGGAGTGAGTTGTGAAATAGTCTCTTCCCAACGACTCAAAAATGAGTTTATGTTTCAGTAGTTCTTCTTTGTCCATTCTCTCACTCCCAAATCTAAACTGTATTAAAAAAAACAGCGGCGTAAACATCCAGAGCTTAGCAAAATTATAGCAAATTTCGCTTTGTTAGTAAAATTTTTCTTAAAATAACACTCGGACAAAAAGTCCGCGCTTTATTGCTAAAATTATATTAGAATATGGACACAGCTCAAGAATATAGCAAAAATAGCTCCTTGAAAACTGAAAATCCCTCGTAAATGCTGAGGGGCCTTCTCTACAAGCGGTATCGTCGCTTGCAGGCATAGCATCGCATTTCCATATGAAGAGAGGTGAGAGCCGTTTACTTAATTAAAACACGAAAGAGGAAATAGCAAATCTTTTAAGACCTTTATATATAAGAGAAAACATAAGAGCACCACTTGCTAATTGATAACTTGTTTGAACTATCTGCCTCGAAAGAGCAGTTTATTATATATAGATAAGGGGAAATGTTATATGAAATCAAAAGAATTTATGGAAAGTCTGGTATTCTTTCGGAATACACAAATGGGAGAAGGCTTAAGAAAGAGCACCGTGAGTGCATACGGCTCAGATGTAGAAAAATTTCTTATCTTTCTTGAAGAAGAGAGAAAAATTAGCTCTTTGGAGAAGATAAAGTTCCAATATATCACCATCTATAGAGGTAGTCTGCTGAAAAAAGGTTTCAAACTGACTACAATTGACAGAAAAATGAACAGTCTTTCCAAGTACTTCACTTTTTTGGCAGACAATGGATTGCTCGAAGTGAATCTGATGGGCAGGTTTAAGCAGAAAAAACAACCAACTGATAAAAGCCCCCATTTTCTGACATTTGATGAAATGTACCAAATTATTGCAACAGCAAAATGCGAGGGTGATGTAAATGCAAACCGAGACGCGGCATTACTTGCCA
This sequence comes from Dethiobacter sp., assembly GCA_018333455.1. Taxonomy (GTDB): domain Bacteria; phylum Bacillota; class Dethiobacteria; order Dethiobacterales; family Dethiobacteraceae; genus GPS1B09. Next base: position 11,198 of record JAGXTN010000022.1, read on the forward strand.
CATATGCTTTCATCGGTTGTAGAAGGGAAGAGGCGGCCAATCTCACTTGGGGTCAAATTAATTTCGAAAGAAAAACGCTCCTGTTGAAACGCACCAAGGTCTCTAGCTATGACACGCTTAAAATCAAAGATGACCTGTGCACTCTTTTAATGGATTATTATCTGGAGTGCATGCATTGTCAGTCGAAATACCCTAAACCCAATGCTCCGGTATTCTGTGGTGAAAAGGGACTTAAAATTTCCTTAAAAACTGTGAACCGATTATTTTTAAAGTACGCTAAACTTGCAGGAATCCAGCAAGAATTCAGTATAACGCCGCATATTTTTCGCAATTCATTTTGCACCCATCTTGCAGTAGCAGGACACTCAATAATTGAGATTGCCGAATATACCGGTCATAAAGATATCAAGACTTTGAGTAAATATATTAAATTGAGCGTCAATCAGTACAAGGATGTTACAAAATCCATGCCTTCCATGCAAGGATACTTAAGTGGCCGTCAATCAGCACAAGGAATTTGACGTGTTAATTATATAAATCGAGAATGTGTCTTCCTTCGCTGGAGGGCACATTTTTTATTTGCGGCCGTTTTCTAGATGAAACACCTTCGATTTATACTTAATAATATTTGGCTATATCGTCATTACTCTAGCTATCATTCCTCATTAGTCAAAAACCCTTATTCCGTCTGCCTTTTTGTTTGGGGGGATTTTGGCGTACAGATAACACCATCCGAAAAAAATGAGTAAAGTGGCAAGAACCCTTATTTCGTCTGTTCTTATGGGGTTTAGGGATTTTGGCGTACTGATATAAATAGCGGGAAAGACAGAAACCCTATAAGCATAGCACTTTATAACTGCATTAAACCGACCAAGCTAAAAGCCTGCCGGGGAAGGATGTTTACATAAGTGTTGAAAACTATTTAAAAAAACTGCTATAAATGATAAAAAATCTTTAAAAATAACTTGAAAAGTCCAAGATTCAAATGTCATGATGAGTTTATAGAGATAAATGGTTTATTAAAAGATGAAGGAGGATTAGATTGAAATGGAAAACAACATTGAACTGAGGGTAGGCGGTAAGACAGCACCTAGTTTGTTGAAAAGTTCCATCGTAGGTCATGTTAAGAGTGGAAAAACGGTTCAAATTGATTCTATTGGAGTAGCGGCAAA
>JAGXTN010000150.1 GCA_018333455.1 Dethiobacter sp.
CAATTCCTTGATGGAGATAAGGTCAGCCCCGTTTTGCAGGAGCAATGTGGCGTAGCTGTGGCGGAGTTTATGGGGGGAATAGCCTTTACCTTCAAGTCCTGCTAGTTTAACGTATTTGCTAAACATCCTATTTACCGTGCGAGAGGTGATTCTGCCCCCTTCAGGCCAGGTGAATACTGCCCGCTCCGTCAGAGGCAGCCGTGAGTTCAGATATGCCCACAAATCAGAAACGAGTGGTTCGAAAATCGGGATGACCCGCTCTTTTTTGCCTTTGCCTTTGACCTTGATAGTATAATTTTTGAAGCAAATCCTGTCCCAATCTAAAAAACACAGTTCGTTGCGGCGAATTCCTGAAAAGGCGAAGGTTTCAATGATGCATTTATCGCGCAGGGCATTTTCACCGCCGTGGCGAAATGGTGCTTGGATAAGGCTAATGATTTCTTCTGGTTGCATGTAAATAGGTACTTTGTCCGTGTCTTTTGGTGCTTTAATTGGCATCATGGGACTTTTATTGACATATTCCTGCGAAAGCAAAAAGTTGTAAAATGATTTGAGAGAATGAATTTTCCGGCGCATAGAACTTACACTGTAGTTTTTCTCAGATTTGATGTACGTCAGGTATCTGCGAATATCTGGTGTGGTGATGGTATCGGCAAGCATAGGTATGTTCTCATGGCTCAGGAACTCAAAGAAAAACTTGAAGTCATTTTTATACCCTGTTATGGTGTAGGGTGAAGCATCCCGCTCCGCGACAAGATAGTCCAAAAACTCCTGAAAGCACTTTTCCAGTTTCATAGTACATCTCCCTCCAAAAGTTGGTGGAAGCAATATGAATCTTGCATCCAAGGTTGTATGTCCCAATAAGACAAAAAAAATGACGTTTCGGGTCACTTTATTGCCAATTGGAAAAGAAATAACCCCCCAAAATGCCCTATTCATGGGGAAATAGAGGTACTCTGTGGGGGCATCTTATATCTCGGCTTATAGGCCTGCTCTGCATTGTCCCTTGAGGCATCGCGTTTTTGACGCGGTGCTTTTTGCATTATAGGAAGCCAGTCAAACCTAACGACAAGGGGACGGTCTTTTGTCGGGAGATTGAGCATGAGGGAGTCGTCGCCGCACTAGCAATTGTTCGAAGACATAAAATGGTATATAATAATGGCAATTAACTATTGAAATATATCGGAAGGGTTGACTGAAATGAGGGATTATCTGGACTTCAAGCCGTTTTTGGATACGTTTCGAAGAGAAGTCCGCGAGGCTATAAAAGAAGGTGATTTCTATGCTTAACCTAAAGTTGTTGGAAGAGAAGTTAAATCAAATTAGAAGTTCGGCAAATAGGTTGGTAAAAATAAAGCTAATGAGCAAGGAAGAGTTTTTAGAGATCCTGATAATTTTGCTGTAGCAGAACATCATCTGAGAAGATCGCTTGAAGCTCTTTTTGATATTGGGCGTCATATTGCAGCCAAAAAAGGGTTTGGAAAGCCGGAAAACTATAGGGAAATCCTTGAACTTCTTGGGCAGCACAAAGTGATCAGTTCCGAATTCAGCAAGAATATTCTTGGAAGGTTTTAGGCAAGCAATGGTGAATATTAAACGCTAATAAGTAGCCAGCCTGATTTATGAAGGATATCGTTTGAGAGCGCGGCTACGCATAGCAGGAGGAGGCTGTTTGTCCATGATTATCGATGTCCAAGACCTCACAAAGCGTTACGGCGGTTTATTGGCAGTAGACAAGGTGAATTTTGCCGTTGAACAGGGTGAAATCTTTGGTTTTTTAGGACCAAATGGCGCCGGCAAAACTACTTGCTTAGAAATGATGGAAGGCCTAAGAAAGCCGGACGGCGGTCAAGTTTTACTTAAAGGCATTTCAGTCTGGCCCAATCCGGGGAAGGTTAAAAACCTGATTGGTGTCCAGCTGCAGAGCACTTCTTTTTACGAAGAACTGACAGTAAAGGAAATTCTGGTGCTTTTTGCGTCACTCTATAACAGGAGGCTGTCTGAAGGGCAATTGGAGAGTCTTTTAAGCATGGCGGGACTGGAAGAAAAACGCAATGCATACACCAACACGCTTTCCGGTGGTCAGAAACAGCGCTTGGCGATTATTACGGCGCTTGTTAATGAGCCGGAAATTATTTTTCTTGACGAACCGACCACCGGCCTTGATCCTCAAGCCCGCAGGCGAAGCTGGGAAATCATTCGGGAGTTGCAAGGCAAAGGGAAGACGATAATTTTGACTACTCATTACATGGAAGAAGCTGAAAATCTCTGCGCCAGGGTAGCCATTATTGACCAAGGGAAGATTGTGGCAATCGATCAGCCGCAAAAGTTAATAGAGCAATTAGGCAAGAAAGCCAAGATCTCATTTGCCAGCAGCCGCCCGCTGGAAAGCGTCTTTCTTGCCCAGCTAGGCGCTGAAGCGGGGCAGGTCAGCTCCGCTGAGGGGCAAGTGCTTTTTGCCAGCGACCCGGCGCAGACGATTGGTGTGCTGCTCGAGAAGGCTAAGCAGGAAGGGATTGTTATTCATAATTTGCATGTGAGTTCGCCTAGTTTGGACGACGTCTTTTTGGGGTTGACAGGGAAGGAGCTGAGGGACTAATGACTTTCTGGACGCTTTTACTGGCTAATACACGCCTGCAGTTGCGCAACCGCGGCTCGCTTTTCTGGCATTTTGCTTTTCCGCTAGTTTTTATGACTCTTTTTGGGTTAATTTTTGGCCGTGGCGCTGGGATGCTTAATATTGGCCTGGTTACAAATGATTCAGTGCCGGCTCAACATTTTCAGGCAGCCTTCAACGAGATTGAGGGGGTAAAATTAATCCAGGGAGAAGAAAATACTTTGCTGGAGGATTTGCAGGACGGTCAAATCCATGTGCTCGTAGTGTTTGCTGCTGCAGCAGCAGGGCAACCGGTGGATGTAGAACTTTTTTATGATCAGAATGAGATGTTAGCGACCGGCACTGCGAGGAGTGTGGTGAGGGGCGTTCTGGACGGCATAACTAGGGCGGTGTTAGAAGTTCCGGAATTGTTTAGGCTTAAGGAAACAGCAATTTCTACCGAAGAATTGACTTTTATGAGTTTCTTATTGCCTGGGGTTATCGGCATGTCAATTATGTTTTCCGCTTTATTTGGTACCGCATACCCGCTTGTTACTGAGCGCGAGAAGGGAATTTTAAGGCGGGTAAAACTGACGCCGGTGAAGACAGCAGTCTTTCTGGGTGCTAAAGCCGTAGGGATGACAGTTATTGCTTTCATGCAGGCAGCTATTATTATTCTCACAGGAATCAGCTTGTTTGATGTGCAAATTTTAGGAAGTTTGTTTGCCGCGGCACTCGTTGTTTTGCTTGGTGCTTTGATGATGGTGTCGCTTGGGCTGCTTTTAGCCGGTGTAGCTAAACGAGTCGAGTCGGTCGACTCTATTGCCAACGCCATTGCTATGCCGATGATGTTTCTGGCGGGTACTTTTTTTGAGATTGACGGGGCGCCCGACTGGCTTCAGTCAGTCGCCCTGATCTTGCCGCTAACTCACTTGAACAGCGCTTTGCGGGAAGTTTTAATCCGCGGGCAAGAACTGGCGGCCGTCTTGCCGGCGCTTTTAACTATGGTGGCTTGGGCGCTTGTTTTCATTTTAGCGGCTGCTTATCTTTTCAAATGGGAGTCGCCAAAGATTCAGGGTAATAACCGCAAAGTGCTTTAGCACCGTGCTCTTTGTGGGGTCGGAAAGGATGTGAGTCAAAAGATGGTCAATAAGGCATTGATTGAACTTTTGTACGAGGCGGCAAGTATCCAGCGCTGGAATGACCATATACGGCCGCATAAAGGGTTTACTGAGCTGGACAAACAGGCGCATAAAATGCTCTATGCTTATGTTCTTGGCAAAATGGAAGTGAACGACCGAAAGGCAAAAGTGGATTGGCGAAAATTGATCGAAGGTTGCTGTTTTGAATTCCTGCATCGTATCGTCTTAACCGACATTAAACCGCCCGTTTTTCACAGGTTGATGGCAGAGAAGGGCGACAAGCTAAACGCCTGGGTGCTGGAAAAGTTGCAGGACAAGATAGGCCGCCGCCAAGTTGATTTTTTTACTAAATTCGCCTGTTATTTGTCTGACCCCAGAGAGAGTCTCCTGGAGAAGAAAATTCTTAAAGCGGCTCACTATTTGGCTACTAACTGGGAGTTTAAAATTATTTACCAAATGAATGCAGGTCTTTTTGGCCTTGATGAAACACGGGCTAAAATCGCTGATGAAATTGAGGAGCATTTTGACTTGGCCGGCGTGCAAAAGCTTCAGCTTGGCAAAAAAACAAGTCATTTTCTTGACTTGGTTGGACAACTGCGCTTCCAGCAACGCTGGGCGCAAACACCGAGGATTCCTGAAACATCGGTAATGGGTCATATGTTGGTAGTGGCAATGCTCGCTTATTTCTGCTCCTTGGAACTTGGCGCCTGTGACCGCCGCCTGTATAACAACTTCTTTGCCGGGCTATTTCACGACCTGCCGGAAGTGTTAACCCGCGACATTGTTTCGCCGGTGAAGCGGTCGGTAGAAGGCTTGGACGAGTTAATTAAGGAGATCGAAGACAGACAGGTAGAGGAAAAGCTGCTCCCTCTGCTGCCAGGCTCTTGGCACCAGGAAATCAGATATTTTATCACTGACGAGTTCAGGAGCAAAATTCAACTTGATGGGCAAGTTCGGCTTGTCAGCTCGGAGGAAATAAATGTCGCTTATAACGGCGATCGATTTTCCCCATTGGATGGTGAGGTGCTTAAGGCTTGCGACCAGTTTGCCGCCTATGTGGAAGCGTATCTTTCTCTGGCTCATGGGGTCAGGTCACCTTCTCTCCGGGACGGACATCGGCAATTATCTGCTCTTTACCAAGGCAAGGCAGTCGCTGGCATAGATTTTGGTGAGTGGTTTGCCTATTTTGAGGCAATCTAAGCGAGGGGCTGCTGAATACCTCGAAAACGTTTACTGCTTAAATCGTAGAAATCGCCGTGTATCAATGGTTTGCACGGTAATGCAAGAGGAGGCTACTCAATAACTGAGTAGCCTCCTCCTGCATTTTTTGGACAAATTTGAGGAAGTGGAGGCGGAGCATGATTGGATTAGCTATCTAGTGCGTCTAAAGATGATTTCTTCGTGCTTGGATACCTGCGCTTCAACACGATCCAGTTTATCGAAGATAAGTTTCTGTCCATCAAATAAGGCACCCAACTTTTGGCCATGGTCATGCTCGATTTTGATGACAATAGCCTTGATACTGTCCATTTCAGTCTTGACGTTGCCTAAGTTATCCTTGACGTTGCCTAAGTTATCCTTTACGTTGCCTAAGTCAGCCTTGAATTCAGTAAAGCCTGTCTCAAGATTCAGAAGCCGTTTATTTAGGTCAATATACATCTTTTCGAGCAAGCTTAGGATTTTTTCTCCATTGTCCATAAGCTTCACTTCCTTGAAATTCAGTATGGCATACTCGATTTGTTCTCAGGATATACGCCAGTAACTGTGCTAAAAGAGTGCGTTAAAGGACTTTCTTTGTGTGCTTTAGGCGGGTTTGATGCAGCCTTTTTGTCTGCAGCACAAAGCTTTCCAGGCTGGCCTCAATCACCGGCGGGAAAGGGCTGCCGTCACTTTCGATGCTGAGAAAAGGCAGACGGGGATGCTCCTTCATGATTTTAGCGACTAGCTCAGGGTCGGCACACATTGATAGTTTTTCTGTGTCAATCGTTTGCTTGATTACCGATTCTGCTATGCGGGAGGGCATGCAGCCAAAGGGTCCGATTGAGATCACGCCGTCAACTCGGTCAACAATTTCGGTCAGGGCGCAAGCTAAGGTAAGGATGGCTTCGCCTGTCAGTCGCGGGTCGATAAACCTGGAGACACTGTTGATTAAATGGTCTATATCAATCAGGTGATAGTCGTAAAGTCCTGAAGCGGCCATGATTTGCTTGACTATGCGCTCGTACTTTTTCATCAGCAAGGCTGTGCCGCGGAACTTTAAGCGCTGCGGCAAAGTATTTTTGCCGCGCATACCACGCGCTGCCAGATAGTTGGTATAGTAAACCCATTCCATTACAGGCGCCATCAGTGCCACAATGCCTTTTTCAGCCATTTGTTCCGCCAGATAGCGCTGCGAGAAACCATCCCGGCGCAAGTATATTTCACCGATCAGCGCTATTTTCGGCGCTTGCTCAAGCGGTGTGTGGAGGGGAATCTTGGCAAGCAGGGAAGCCACCTCTTTTAATGTCTGCTGCAACTCATCCCAGCTTGCATTGGCCATGGCTGTCAGAACCATTTCTTCCGCCTGCCTGTATGTTTGCATTCCCTTTTCGCGGTTTTTTGAGAGAGTGAGTACGGCGACACGGATTTCTTCCATCACGTCTGCGATTAGCACGCCCCATAAAGCACGTTTAGTAAAGCTTGTGCCCATGCCGCCGTAGCCGTTTTGCGAGGAGAGGGACATCACTACCAGATTAGCTATTTGGTGTTTATTAATCAGCATCTTTGTTAGGACATTATATTGAGCAAAGCGGCAGGAGCCCCCGGTGGTCGGCATAAAATAAATAGTCACTTCTTCCGGCGGCCGCTTATCGAGGTAATTGAACAGGGAACCCACGGTCTGGATTAGCGGCAGACATTCTTTGCAGGTGGAATGTTCCTTCCCTCTTTGCAAATCAACTTCCACGGAAGGAGGCAGTGCCACGGCGTTGATACCATGAAAACGGAAGACGGCTGCCACGGCTTGCGTGGAAAAATCTCCCATGGAAGGGATAATCAGCTTCACCCGCTTATCGGTCAGACTGAGATTTTCGCCATCGGAGGAAGTAACCAGCCATTGTTTGCCATGTTTTGTCATTTCCGTCGGCACAAAGGAAGGGTTGCCGGAGTCAAGAGAGGCATTATTTCTGTCATAGCTTTTGACAATGTCTAGGAATGCCTCAATGCGTGTGTCGATGCCTGCGTCGGCAGTATGCGAGTCGAGTTCAAGCGTCAGCGATGGTTTCTCCGCCATAATCTCACGGAAATAGTTAATTACAAAGGAGTCGGGCCCACAACTAAAATTTGTGACGTAGCAGCCAAAAAGATGCGGCTGCCGTTTTGCCACCTTTGCTGCCTTCAAAATACTCATGCCGGCAGCCCAGTGCATGGCAGGGATCGGCTCATCCTGGTCGTAGTCCAGCATATCGTAAGGGATGACCATGACGCCACGGGAAGCAAACTTATGGGGGATACCCATATGTGCTACGCCTGAGAAGGCATTATATGAACGACCAAATAGCACTACAGTAGGCTGAGCCGATGCTGCGGCCTTCTCCAAGGCCGCTTTGCCTGCAGCCTTTGTGTCGGCAAGAAACTTATTTTGCGCCTCAATGGCAGCCAGAAAAGCAGTTCTGGCAGCAGCCTTCGCAGCGCCGAGTTTGCTTCCCAGCAAAAGCATTTCCTTCTCGCTTTCCGCATAAGATTCAGGCATGTCAAGCACAGGGACAAGCAGCTCAATGCCTTTTAAGTCTTCTTGGAAAGTACGTCTTAAGACGTAGGGCTCTCCTTGGATTAAGGGGCAAGTGGTACTGGGCGGGCAGCCCTTTGTGACCGGTGTGGCGCGGACATGTGGGAGTAGGATGTAATCCGGCTTTTTAGCGATCAGGTTTGAGATGAAGCCGTGAGCCAACTCGACCGGGTAGCAGAAAGGCGCTTTGCGCCGCTCAATACCTTCTGCATCCGGTTTATCGGACAAAATAATGCTGAAGCCAAGGCTGGTTAAAAAACCGTGATAAAAGGGATAAAGACTGTTTGTCATCAGTGATAAGCTGATGCCCACCGTTTTTCCGTTCGGAGCGGCGGGAGAGAGGGGCCGTTCAAAGAGTAACCGCTGGCGTTCAGCCACCAGGTCCAACGCGGCAGTGTCATGGGTGAGCTGGATTCGCTCGTTATAATATTTGTTGCATGTTCCGCCGAAGGGGTAGGTTTTATCGTCTACTTTGATGCGGGCAATGGTACACTTGCGGTCGCAGCGTTCTTTGCCGCCGGCACACTCGAAAGGCTGGCCATACGCTACTTCCCTTGCCGCCAACTCTTGTAGGCTGAAGTTGCCGGCAGGCAGGGAGCCAGCCGTAATTTTTTGCCATACTTCTAATGCTACGCCGAAAGCGCCCATCAGACCCGGGTCGGGCGGGACAATAATTTCCCGTCCGGTCAGGGCAGCCATGGCTAACGGTACCGCTTTGTTGTAACAAACCCCACCCTGCATAAAGATTTTGCGCCCTACTTTTCGGCTGCTTTTGACCCGTGTGATGTAGTTTAGGCAGATGGCATAGACCAGTCCGGCGGCGATATCTTCGTTCTTAATGCCTTCCTGGATTGCTGTTTTGATATCGCTGCCAATAAATGCGGCACACTGGTCGTTAAAATTGGGCGGATTGGTCCCTTTGAGAGCATAGGCGGCGATATCCTCGGTGACAATATTTAATGCCTCTCGGGCCGCCTCTTCCAGAAAAGAGCCGGTACCGGCGGAGCACGCCTCATTCATAGCATAATCGGAGGGTACGCGGTTGATAATAAAAGTATATTTTGCGTCTTGACCGCCGATTTCAAAGAGGGTGTCAACCTCAGGGTCAAAGTAAACGGCAGCCGTAGTGTGGGCGATAATCTCGTTAACAATACCGTTTGTCAGACCATGCAGACCAACGATTTGCCGTCCCGAACCGGTAACGCCTAGACCGATAATTTTTAACCCGGGCGGCACCTGTTCGAGCAGTGAACGGTAACATTGACGGGAGGCTGCCACCGGGTCGCCGCCGGTTCGCAGGTAGATGCCTGCTACGATAGCTTGGTCCGAAGTGCGCATGAGGATCGCTTTGGTGGTGGTTGAACCTGCGTCTAGGCCGATAATGTATTCATCGTCCACGGTTGCCTGCTGCCATGACTGTTCTTTAAAAGAAACACCGTGCTGAAAAGCTGACAAGGGAGCAAGGAAGTCAAAGGCAGAATTATTTTCTGCGCGCAACTCATCGTCTGACCAAGGGCGACCGTGTTCCGCAGCCCATAAGGCTGCTCCCAGTGCTTCAAAAGTGTCGTCAAAAGCAGAGGAGATAATCTGGAAGCCTTCCCTTTCTAAATATGCTCTCATCATCCTGTTTTTTGCCACGCCGCCGATTAGCAGCACACGGCGGGCTGCTGCTATTTTCAGCAATTCGGCAGTTTTAGTCGCCATCATTTGCCCCAGACCGGCTACCACCCGTCCCTTAGGAACCCCTTTGTTCATGGCGTGGGTGCAGTCACTTTTGCTGAAAACCGAGCAGCGGCTTGCCACTTTGTACGGATTGTCCAGCAGCGCCAGTGCTTGCGCTTCCTCTGGGTCTAAGTTCATGCGGCGAATTTGCTGCAGGAAAAATTCCCCTGTTCCTGAGGCGCATTTGTTGCCTGTATGGACAGACATCACGCGTCCGCTCTGATCAAGCTCATAGACCATAAAGTTTTCGCCGCCCACACTGGCGGCAGCATCTACTTTTTCAGGCAAATCGTCAAGCGTGTATTGCAAAGCCAGCTCGGTGGCTTCCGGCTCGGAAATTTGCGGCAGCGGTATTTGTTCCCTCAGTTTGCGTCCTGTTACGGCTACAAGAAAGTCTGGGCCCGTATGCTCATGGAGGAGATCACTTAAAACTTTTCTAGCGTTGCCGTCGTGTGGTTTGACAATTTGCTGCGCTACTTTCAGGCGTCCGTCTTGCATTTCACCGGTAACAATCTTGATGTTAGAGGCACCGACACAGATGCCGGCCACATGTTTCTTGGTCAAGTATTTCCACCTCTTTGCTGAAATAAGTAGTTGTAACTAAAGTTTTGGCTTGCCATCAATTGCTGATTTGGAAAAGGAGCCGTTCGCCGTCGGCGTCTAACATTACGGAGGCGCCGTCTGCTATTTCGCCGCTAATTAATTTTCTGGCGAGCACAGTTTCCACTTCACGTTGCAGATAACGTTTAAGGGGTCGGGCACCATAAACAGGGTCATATCCGGCTTGAGCCACAAAATCTCTGGCCGCCCCGGTAAGCGCTAAGCTAATCTGGCGTTCGGCCAGGCGCCTGAGCAGTAAGGCCAGTTGTAAATCAACAACTTGTTTGGTTTCTTCCAGAGTGAGCGGTTTGAAGAGGACGATTTCATCCACACGGTTTAAAAATTCTGGTCGGAAGTGGCTGCGCAACTCGGCAAACACCTTTTCTTTGATGCTTTCGGTTATCTCCCCAGATTGACCCGCATTTTCCAGCAGATAGCTACTGCCGAGATTAGAAGTCATGATAATAATCGTGTTTTTAAAATTTACAGTACGGCCGTGACTGTCTGTAAGCCTGCCGTCATCTAGAATTTGCAGCAGCACATTAAAAACATCATAATGTGCTTTTTCAATTTCGTCAAACAAGAGTACACTATATGGCTTGCGCCGGACTGCTTCTGTTAGTTGGCCACCTTCGTCATAACCTACATAACCGGGCGGGGCGCCGATTAGACGCGCCACAGTATGTTTTTCCATGTATTCACTCATGTCAATCCGAATCATATTTTCTTCACTGTCAAACAATGCTTCTGCCAAGGCTCTGGCCAACTCAGTTTTGCCGACACCGGTAGGGCCAAGAAAGATAAACGAGCCGATCGGTCGTTTTGGGTCTTTTAAGCCGGAACGAGCACGGATAACAGCGTCGGTGACTGCCTGTACCGCTTCACCCTGGCCGATAACCCGCTGATGGAGAATATCATCCAACCTCAGCAGTTTTTCTTTTTCTCCTTCCAGCAGGCGGGAGAGAGGAATGCCTGTCCAGCGGGAGACTATCTCAGCCACTTCTTCCGGCGTTACTTCTTCTTTGATTAGTTTTGCTTCGCTGCCAAGCCGTTCTTCCGCCGCTCTTAGTTTTTGCTCCAGAACAGGGATTTTGCCGTATTGGTATTCCGCCACTTTGTTTAGGTCGTAATTTCGTTGAGCCTGCTCCATTTCAAGGCGCGCTTTTTCCATCTCTTCCCGCAGCAAGCTCAATCCGCCAATGCTGCTTTTTTCTGCTTCCCATTGGGCGCGGAGAGTATCTCGCTCTGTGCGAATCTCAGCCACCTCTTTTTCCAAGGCTTGCAGCCGACTCTGGGATGCTTGGTCTTTTTCCTTGCGCAACGCTTCTCGTTCGATTTCCAGTTGCATTAATCTGCGTTCCAGCGTCTCCAGTTCTTCCGGCATACTTTCTATTTCGGTGCGCAGTTTGGCGGCCGCTTCGTCAATCAGGTCGATGGCTTTGTCAGGCAAAAAGCGGTCTGAAATATAGCGGTGGCTTAGGATCGCGGCCGATACCAGCGCCGCATCCTGAATCCGCACGCCATGGTGCAGTTCGTACCGCTCCCGCAGTCCGCGGAGGATGGAGATCGTATTTTCCGCCGTAGGCTCATCCACCAGCACCGGTTGAAAGCGCCGCTCAAGCGCCGCGTCTTTTTCAATATATTTTCTGTATTCGTCCATCGTGGTGGCGCCAATGCAGTGCAGCTCGCCCCTGGCCAGCAACGGTTTTAACATATTGCCGGCATCCAGCGAGCCCTCAGTCTTGCCGGCACCTACCACAGTATGCAGTTCATCAATAAAAAGAATAATCCGTCCGGCAGATTTTGTCACTTCCTGGAGAACGGCCTTAAGTCGTTCTTCAAACTCACCGCGGTATTTTGCGCCCGCCAGCAGGGAGCCTATATCCAGAGCGACAATTTTGCGGTCTTTTAAGGACTCCGGAACATCGCCTGCCACAATCCGCCGTGCCAGGCCTTCCGCAATGGCAGTTTTGCCGACGCCGGGCTCACCGATTAGCACAGGATTATTCTTTGTACGCCTTGAAAGCACTTGAATCACCCGGCGAATCTCCATGTCACGGCCGATAACCGGATCTAGCTTGTTTTGGCGCGCCATTTCCGTCAGATCGCGGCCGTACTTCTCGAGCGCCTCGTATGTATCCTCCGGGTTAGCGCTTGTTACCCGCTGGTTTCCTCGTACGTCGGTCATTGCCTTTAGAAAGGCGGCACGGGTCGCCTTGGCATCAGCTAAGAGTCTGCCGGCGCCCGGATCGTCAAAGATGGCAAGAGCCAAGTGCTCAACGCTGACATATTCGTCTTTGAGGCGTTTAGCCTCATCCTGAGCCCGAAGCAACAATTGATTTAGCCGCTGAGTAATATAGGCAGATGAGGCGGCGCCGGTCACCGCCGGCAGTTTCGCTAGCGCCTGTTCTGTCTGAGCAATGAGAATCTCGGGATTAGCTCCTGCTTTGGCAAACAGCCGCGGTACAAGGCCGTTCTCCTGTTGGAACAGGGCTAGGAGGAGATGTTCTGTGTCCACAGCTTGGTGATTGCGGCGGACAGCCAAATTTTGTGCTTCGCCAAGAGCCGCTTGCGCCTTCTCTGTAAATTTTCCTAAATCCATAGCTATCCCTCCTAATTTCAGCTCTACCTTAAGAGTAAAGATTATTGTTAGCTCTGTCAATCGGCAAAAACATTTTTGCTAAAAAATGAGCAGTAGAGCGCGCCTAGCTGTGGAAAAAACACGATTCTCCGATAAACTCGCGCAGGATGGAGTTAGTGGGGATGTGGTGGGCGCCGAGAGAAACAAATCCGGAGAAGAAAAGGAGTAGACGCTTAGCATCTATATATTCCGGATCAGCTGGGGTGATTTTCTCGAGTAGCGGCTGGGCAAATGTCTTTAAGACGGCCAGTTCATAGACGAGTGCCGAATTAAACATAATGTCTGCCTCTTCTTGTATCTGAAAGATGTTTCGTTCTTCGCCCCGTCGCACAGATGGCCAGCGGCGGATGGTGCTTAAAGCATCGGTGCCGCGAAACTGATTGTCGCGGACGATGCGGCGCAACAGACGAGTATCGGTCGTATGGATGCGTGTGTGGTAGTCAATGTTGAGGGCCGTCAGCGCGGAAACGTAGATCTTGAATTTATGCCGGCGGAGGATGGACTGAGTCAGCTGTTCGTTAAGACCGTGGATGCCTTCGATAATTAGCGGCTGATTTTTTTCCAGTTTGAGTTTGTGGCCATTATATTCCCTTAGACCGGTGCTAAAGTTAAAAGTAGGTATTGCTACTTCCTCGCCGTTAATCAGGCGAAGCAGGTGTCTGTTAAACAGATCTAGATCGATCGCCTCAATATGTTCAAAGTCCGGGTTGTTTGCTTCATCGAGCGGTGTATGTTCCCGGTCAACGAAATAGTCATCCAGGGAAATGGGAAATGGGCGGATCCCGTTAACCAGAAGCTGCGTACGCAGGCGCTGGGCAAAAGTGGTCTTTCCTGACGAAGATGGTCCGGCAATTAGAATGATGGAAATTTCATTTTCGCGTGCTGTGATTATGTCAGCAATTTGGGCAATTTTCTTTTCGTGCAGCGCTTCGGCTATGCGGATAATATCAGAACCTTGGCCGTCCTCAATCAGGTCGTTTAGCACTCCCACGGTATCAAAGCCTAGTACCCGGCTCCACTGTTCCGACTCGCGAAAAATTTCAAAGAGTTTGTTTTGCCGAGTGAATTTTGGAATGGAAAAAGGGTCTGATTCATCTGGGAAGCGGAGAATAAGGCCGGGCGCATGATACTGCATACTAAAAAGATGCAACATTCCCAAGCGGGGGACCATATAGCCATGGAGCGAAGACGTCAAATCCCCTAGGCTGTAAACAGTCAAGTCTTCTTTTTGCCAGCGCTTATAGAGCCGAACTTTATCGTCAAAGCCCTCGCGCTCAAAGAAGTCAATCGCTTCACTGATGCGCAGTTTTTTTCTCTCAATCGGCAGATCTTGATTGATTAGCTCCCACATCTTTTTTTCTAACACCAGTACATCTTCGGCAGAAAGCTCGGGCGTCTTCTTGATTTCGCAGTAAAGTGCCTTGCCTAGCGAGTGCTCAACTTTAAGCTGGGCCTTAGGGAAGAGTAGCTTTGTGGCGTAAATTAAGAGCAGTGTTAAGCTGCGCTGGTAAATCCGCGCGCCTTCTTTAGTAGTTAGGTCGAGAAACTTTATCACAGAGGGTGAACTTATAACTGTTTCCAGATTTCTTACTTTTCCATTGACGAGAGCAGCCACAATGGTGGAGTGGTAATGCTGCGCCACATCTTTGCTGATTTCCAGGAGGCTGCGGTTTGCGTTGGTGACAACAACTGTATTTTCAGGCAAAATAATTTCTACGCTAACTTGTTCCTTTTCTATTGTCAAACCAATCCCTCTTCCTCTACGGTTTAGTATTTTTTAGTCTTTTTTCAGCCTTCCTGCTCTTCTTCTTTTCTCTTTTTATGCCTACTTTCCTTTTTATGATAAAAACCTAAAGTCTTCCTGCGTTAAACTGCCACCTGAGAGTTAATGTCTTGGCAAGATAAAGAGAGTGTTATTGTGGTACAATAAGAAAAACCAGATTGGCAGGTGAGAGATATGGAAGAGCTAAAGATCTTACAGCAGGCCATTTTAAATGAAGTGGAAGGCCAGCAGTTTTACGGCTTGGCAGCTCAGCGGGCGTCAGATGCTGCTGTGCAAGAAGCGTTTAGTCATCTTGCCCGGGAGGAGCGGCAACATGAAGTTTGGTTGCGCAAAATGTATGAGCAAGTGGCCGCAAACCAAGCGACTGCTTTTGATGAATTGGAGATTATTGAGGCGCTTTCTCCGCAAATTTTCCGACTGGAAAATGTGGGAGTCGAGTCTGGTTCACTTGAGATCTCTGTTTATAAAATCGGGATCTTGCTGGAAATGGCCTCCGGCATTTTTTACAAGAATGCTGCGGAAGCGGCTACTACTCCGGCCGTCAAAAAGCTGTTGCAACAGCTGTCTGAATGGGAAGAGGTTCATCTGAAGTCACTCCAGAAAATTTATGACGTTCTCCAGGAAGAATGGTGGGATAAGCAAGGTTTCTCACCAGCTTAATGCACAACAAAGCAAAAGCAGTTTAGATTACCAGCTCTACGATATCTTTGTCTTGGAGAACATAGTCACGAGCCACCGCTTGGCCGGCAAAACGGGCTGAGCCCCAGACAAGGGCACTTTTCAACTTACTCGGGAAATCGCGATGGATTTGATACGCTAAATCAAGCACGGTGGAGCCCGATTTTAGAATAAAGGGACGCTCAATTTCTGCTTTTTTGCCCGGCGTTTTGCCGTAAATGCGAATTACATCCAGTAGGCGGTAGATGCTCTCCCGCAGCAGCGTCAGTTCACTATTGATTGAAACAGGTAAAATGGTCATATCCGGCTGAAGTTCGGCTAAAATCTCCAGATTAGCTGCCGCATCCGGCAAGTCAGCCTTCATTCCTAAAAGCAGAAAAGGAAGGGCAAGCGGACTCTCTCCTTCAGGGTCAATTACGCCCCGTTCTGTCAGCAGTTGCAGGGATGTTTCCAACTGTGTCAGGCAATCTCCCGAGTTCAAGTCTAGCATAATGAGAATGGCGCCAGCGTTGCGCAGTGTGCCTGTCAGGCCGGGCGGAAGACCTTCCGCCGTAAATGGGGGGGTATCCACCAGCTGCACATGTACGTCTTCGTAGGGCATCATGCCTGTGGCAGGTACTGCTGTGGCAAAGGGAAAGTCGGCTACTTTAATTTTCGCCCTAGTCAGCGCTGCCACCAAAGCCGACTTGCCCGTATTGGGATAACCAGTCAAAGCAACTTGTCCCGCACCCTGCTTCTCCACGTGGAAAGGGTTAAAGCCGCCGGTTTGTTTCTTTTTTTGCAGTGACTCATCGCGCATTTGCGAGAGGCGCTTTTTTAGATCGGCTTGCAGTTTTTCGGTGCCCTTATGTTTGGGAATCACCGCCAGCATTTCTTGGAGACCCTCGATTTTTTCTTCGGGAGAGCGCCCTTTTTTATATTTTTCTTCCGCAGAGTAGTATTGGGGGGTCAGATTGGCCGGCAACGGTAACACCACCTTTTTCATAGCATAGGAAATTATATCGTTCAGGGAAGCTACGATCCTATGCGTTGGGGTTTGTAAGGGGCGTGCCCCTTACTCTTGCGGGGTGCTCAGAGCCCGCAGGCTCGCCGAAGGGGCGGCAGCCCCTA